>NZ_CAKPTN010000004.1 GCF_934190855.1 uncultured Veillonella sp.
GCATATTGCTTATGGAGTTCGTCCACTAATGTCTTAGCTTGATCTACAGTGACTTGTCGTTTGCTTGGTGCAAATACAAGGCCCATGTAGTCTGGCTTAGCCTCTACTACAGTAGGGATTGTTTCCACCTTGGAGATGCCGCACATCTTAACCTTTGGTGTGTAGTAGGTTGGGCCATAGAGATATGCTAGTTTCTCCACCTTGTTAGGAGAGCGCATAAAGGTTTCACCCATCAAGGCTACGCCGATGTTATTATCACGCAACACTTGGATATCCTCTGGCGTTTCTAAACCGCTTTCAGATACGAAGATCACATCATCTTGAACGAGATTGCGCAAGCGCACACTGTTTTGTACGTCTACTGTGAAGTCTTTCAAATTGCGGTTGTTAACGCCAATAATGCGAGCCCCACAATCGATGGCCATTTGCACCTCCTGCTCATCGTGAGCCTCTACTAAAGAGGATAAGCCAAGAGAGTCGGCTAGTTCACGGAATTTAGTCAATGTAGGCACATCTAGGCATGCACAGATTAATAGGATTGCACTAGCGCCCCACACCTTTGCTTGGTAGATTTGGTATTCATCGATGATGAAGTCTTTACGTAGTACAGGAATTTTTACGGTACTAGCGATTTCTTGCAAGTATTTTTTGTCCCCTTTAAAGAAGTCAGGCTCAGTCAAAACAGAGATAGCTGCAGCACCAGCCACTTCATATTCTTTAGCGATGTCTAAATAGGGAAAATGCTCAGCGATAATGCCTTTAGATGGAGATGCCTTCTTCACTTCGCAAATGAAGTTAAAGTCTTGCTGGCGAAGGGCTGCTTCAAAAGGAAATCCTGTATCAGATGGTAATGCTAAGGCCGCTGCTTTCACAGCCTCAGGCGTTTCCACCGCTTTTTCTTGGGCTACGCGAACTTTAGTAGCCTCTACAATCTTATCTAAAATCAATGGTTATACCTCTTGTGTGGCTTTCACAAACTGTTCCATTGTAGCAAGAGCCTTGCCAGAGTCGATCATATTTTTCGCCTCTTCAATACCCTCTGCTAATGTAATGCCATCTTTTGCTAGGTAAATCGCCATACCAGCGTTAAGAAGAACGGCTGTGCGTTTACCACCTTGCTCACCACCGAGAACGCGGCGTGTAATCTCAGCATTTACTGTTGCATCGCCACCTTCGAGCTCAGTTTTATCAGCGTATTCGAAACCATATTCTTTAGGATCGAATTCGTAGCTTGTGAAAGCTCCATTATTAATTTCGCATACGTACGTTTTGTTAGTTGCCGTAATCTCATCAAGACCGTCGAAGCCGTGTACCACAGCACCGCGTTTAACCCCAAGGTTAGCCAATACACGAGCCAATGGTTCTACCAAAGATTTATCGTACACACCCATCAACTCTACGGTAGCGCCTGCTGGGTTCGCCAAAGGTCCAAGGATGTTGAATACGGTACGAACGCCTAATGCTTTACGTACAGGGCCTGCATACTTCATCGCTTGGTGATATACAGGAGCAAACATGAAGCACATATTTGCTTTATTAAGAACTGCTTCGTTTTGGTCGCCGTTAAGCTCTAATTTAGCACCTAATGCTTCGATCAAATCAGCAGCGCCACATTTACTAGATACACTGCGGTTACCATGTTTTGCTACAGGAATACCTGCAGCGGAAATAATGAAACCAGATGTAGTAGAAATATTGAACGTATTAGCTTCGTCGCCGCCAGTACCTACGATTTCTACAACAGTACCGTCATGAGGCACAGAACCAGCCTTCTCGCGCATAACCTCAGCGAAAGCTGTAACCTCATCTACAGTAGGGCCTTTTGCTGCTAGGGCGCATAAGAAACCAGCCATAGGAACCTCGGCTACCTCGCCGCTCATAATCTTGTTCATTGTATCTTTAGCAAGGTCGTAGGATAAATCTTGACCATGCGTTACTGCATATAATGCGTCTTTAATCATTTTAAATCTCCTTTTGAGGATATCTATTAAATTAATACCATTCTACTTAGTCGGTAACGATTGGGTCATGCCCTCAGCCTCCAAGAGGCCACCCCCCCGCTATGCGGGGCGCCAAGTCGGCTTCGCACATAACCCAATCGTACCTATCCGGCTAAAATCATACCAATTTAATAGATATCCCTCAAACAAACTATTACCAAATGATCCTGCGCATTATATGGAGTAACGCACAGGTCATTTCTTTATGTGGGGGCCACTTGGAGTTCCGAGAGACCTTATTTTTGCCTCAACGTGCTTGCACTTAAGAATAGCCCCTCGAATACCTAAATTAGACAGTAGCTATTTTTCTAAGAAATTACGAATCATTTGTTCCCCGTTCGGTGTCATGATAGATTCCGGATGGAATTGCACGCCGTAGATTGGGTAGTCTTTGTGTTCTACGCTCATTACTTCGCCGTCGTCTGTAATGGATGTGACGATGAGTTCGCTTGGCATAGTTTCGTCTACGATTGCCAAGGAGTGGTAGCGAGCGACTTCAAATTGTTCAGGTACGCCTTTAAGGATTTTGGATGGGTGTACTTGTTTGGCTACGCTTTGTTTGCCGTGCATAACTTGTTTTGCGTAGGAAACGGTGCCGCCGAATACTTCGCCGATGGCTTGGTGGCCTAGGCATACGCCGAGGATTGGGAATTCACCTTTGCATTCGCGCAATAGGTCTTCATATACGCCCGCATCAGCTGGTCTACCAGGTCCTGGTGAAAGTATCACGTAATCTGGTTTCAAAGCGCGGATTTCTTCAACTGTTAATTCATCACTGCGAATGACTTTAATATCTGGATCGATAGAGCCTACTAATTGGTATAAATTGAAGGAGAAGCTATCGTAATTATCTATAAGGAGTACCATTATTCTACCTCCTGTGCATCTGTAATTGCGGAAATCATGGATTGGCCTTTGATCAATGTTTCATTGTATTCACTAGCAGGAACGCTATCGCGAACGATACCAGCACCAGCGCGAACATAGACCTTGCCGCCTTTATTCATAGCCATACGGATACCGATACATACGTCCATGTTACCGGAGAAATCAATGTAACCTACAGCGCCGCCGTATACGCCGCGTGGGCTTTTTTCTAGTTCGTGTAAAATCTCGATAGCACGAATTTTAGGAGCACCAGACAAGGTGCCTGCTGGCAAGGTAGCACCGATAGCGTCGAGGGCATCTTTGCCGTCTTGAATGTCACCGCTTACAGTAGATGTAATGTGAATTACATGGGAGAAACGTTGCAACATATGTAAGGCTTCAACTTTTACGGAACCGAATTTAGAAATCTTACCTAAGTCGTTACGGCCAAGGTCAACGAGCATATTATGTTCAGCCAATTCTTTTTCGTCGTTGATAAGTTTTTCTTCAATGGCAAGGTCCTCTGCTTCGTTTTTACCACGGCGCATAGTACCTGCAATTGGGAAGGTGTACATTTTGCCATCTGTCAATTTTACCAATGTTTCTGGAGAAGCACCTGTAAGCTCTACATCTCCGCCAGATAGGTAGAACATGTATGGAGATGGGTTCAATGTACGCAATACGCGGTACGCATTTAACAAGCTGCCTTCAAACTCAGCTTCGCGGCGGTTAGATACAACACATTGGAAGATATCCCCTTCCTTGATGTAGTGTTGTGTCTTTTTAACAACCTCTTCGAATTCATCCTTTGTAAATTCAGAAGTGAATTCTGTTTTAAGGATCCCTTTTGGAATATCCGCCTCTTTACCATTTACAACGAGATCAGCTAATGCTTTCAACTCCAGCTCAGCCTTGTAGTAGTTGCGTTCTAAATCGTTTGTGCTAATGTTAGCAATCAAGTAGATTTTATTTTTGTAATGATCGAAAGCAATAACCTTATCAAAGAGCATAAGGTCTACATCGTTTACCATAGCAGAGTCATCATCTGGCGTAGGGAAATCTAGTGTTGGCTCGATATAACGAATGTATTCACAAGCAAAGTAACCTACAAAGCCACCTGTGAAGGTTGGTAACTCTTCTAAACGAGGGCTTTTATATTGGCTTAAAATATTGCGAATTTCTGCAGCAGGGTCAGAGCACTCAAAAGTACGTGTTGTACCATCTTTAATGGTCATTTTATGATTTTTGCAAAAGAGCTCAATCTTAGGGTCGTAGCCCAAGAAGGAGTAACGGCCCCAATGATTACTATTATCTGCACTTTCAAGCAAGTACGTATGACTACTCACTTGTTTTAACGCTTTCAACACGCTAATCGGTGTGCGTACGTCGGATAAAATTTCCATATATACAGGCACGATATCGTAGCCCGGTGCGATAGCTTTCACACGGTCAAGACTAGGGAAAATCATGAGAACCTCCATCTGGCATTTGCCAATAAAAAAACTCGCCCATGACAATATAACGTCAAGGACGAGTTTATAGTTCTATTATTACAATACAGTTGTATTATGCTATAAATCGCGGTACCACCTTGTTTGAATGCAGTGCATTCCCCTTTCGCAGGATACTAACATATCCCTCACGACTAACGCTCGTGTGACGTCGCACCATACTAGGAATGAAAGTTCATTCTGTTCCATGCGCCCTCGGTGGTCCATTTAATAAGCTGCGTACTACGGGTTCTCAGCTAATCCCGCTCTCTGTGAGTGCATTTCCTATTTTTATCTCCACCTCATCGGTTTCTTTAGGCGAGTATAAAATTATAATCTGATTATAATGTTTCTATAGAATGAAAGTCAAGGAAAATCTTAACTTTCACCTTATCCTTAGATTCATCAATCATATAATATCGTTACTTGTAATAAAATAATATATCCCTATTTACCTTAGCAAATTCAGAATATTTATATTGTTTTCCCCTAAATACTAATAGTATACTGAAATTACATATGTTATCAGCTTCTACTGATTATTATGAGGAGGAGAGAGAATGAGTTTTTATTTTACTGATCAAATACAGCAGTCTTTCAATAAAATATTCCATCAATGTAATAAAGATATTGCTTGGGCAGGCAAGGCTGAGCTTGATGCCCTAGTGAAATTGGACGAGGAAGGTCAAAAGATTCCAGGTATCGGCGATGCGTATGCTATTTTGGCGCGCGTTTATTCTGGCCCTCAGTTCACATGGATTGAAGCAGGTTTTCCTGAGGATGATACTAAAGCGTATAGTTACTTACATACGGCCATCCGCAAAGGCAGTGCCATCGCTATTTTACAGGCTATGCGTACCTCTGGCGCCCTTACACCAACCATTGAAAAAGAGTTGCCTATGACAAAGGATCAAGCATTCCAGCGCGTCTATGAAGGCGCCCAAAAGGGTTGTTCCTACTGTGCCTACGCCATTGCCAATGTCTATCAATGGGGAGATTACCACATCTTACCGTCTGCCAAAAAGGTGGCTAATGAAGGTGAACCATCTGGTGTTGTCCAATTCTTAAAAGGCCTATTTGTACAAGCAGATCAACGTAGATTAGCCAACAAGGTAAATGCTATTGCTCAACAATGGTTGCATAAATCTGCTGACGCAGGCCTTGTCATAGCGTACCGTAATCTGCGCGTCACCTATGTAGAGCAAGACAATAGAAGAATGGAAGAGCAAGTCATTTTTAAAGGAGCCGAAGCAGGTTTGCCACTCATGATGTATTTAGCAGGCGATATTTGTAAGTCTCGTGGAGAGCATGAACGAGCTCTCGAATATTTTGAGCGCGGCGCAGCCATGAATAATGGTATGTGTTTGCGTGAAGCTGCCGAATACTATGCAAAACCATGTGAATCTAACAAAAGAATCCCTCAAGATATTCAAAAGGCCCTCAAATACTACGAACGTGCCGCTATAAGCCCAGATCATTTAGACTTTAATGACCACGCTTATGTCACAATGCAAGCCATCATTCTTCGCACCTTGAATATCGATGGTCAGTCTCAAGACTGGTCTCGCATCGCTCACTTATTGCAACAACCCGCCATTTACAATCTCGATGGTATTTGGCCATATCTGGCGTATGTATTTACTTTCAAAAAAGGTAATACTCCTGCTATAAGAACCGCCATAGAGTGCGTTAATCAGGCTAGCAAATGTTTCGATAGATACGGTAGTTATGACTATGCGGACCATCTATGGCAACTGGCAGCGGGCTATTGCTACGAAACTGGTACCATTACAAAAGAACCTGATTTAGACCAAGCCGTTACGTTCTACGAGCATGCTCGTGAAAGCATCAACCGTCTCAACACGAGAAACGACAATTGGTTGGGCACTGGTGAGCCATTGGCAATTCCTGACGAAGCATCCGAGCGATTAGAAGCCTTTGAACTTGTTGATGGACATTATCAGTACAAAGAAGGGATAACGCAATCTTCTACAACATGTAATCCAATGCCACCTGCTTGGCCTCAAAACTCCGTTGATGTATTAGAAATCTTCGAGGACTCTACTACTGGTTGGCGCACTAATAAATACGACTGGAATTTCATCGAGCGCGAGTGGGATACACAAAAATATCTCAGCTTTATCATCTATGATAATCGCCAATCCATAGAAAACGTAATTCACTATGTGTACAGTATCGTTATGTTCCACAACGAAGATAAAAATTCTTGTACTATCTATTTATACGGCTACATTGAGGATACTACGGAACGCGATGAAACCTTGGAGCCTACGGTATATGAAATAAGATACTTTAAGGAGATGTCCATTCCACAAGGTCTCGCTTTAATTAAAGAATTCTATGATCATGCTACCTTGCCTGTTATTGATGAAAGCTGGGAGAAACAGTACAAAAATACTACGCCACCTCGAGAATACGTATTAACTTGCGACAACGATATTTTCTACCTCAATCAATATGAACTTTCCAATCAAATGATTAAGGATGCCTTAGAAGGCGTAGCCAATGGCAAGTATGATATCATTGCGGTTCGCCCATCTAACCTCGACGCTCAAGGTATTAGCTACTTCATCGAGCGCGGAAAAGGTAAAAACTTACACATTTCTCTCTATATCACTATAGAAGACGACGTAGAAGATGACATCGTATATGGCTTTAAACGGGAGTCTAGCAACTTAACATCTATTAACTACTGGATCCAAGAATCTATAACAAGCAATAAACTTCCTGACTTAAGCGATTGGGAAGAAGTTAAAAAGAAAGACTAATAGTTAATTACAAGACTAAAGGAGGGATACTTTGGAAACGTGGAAACGAACGGTGTACATATGCGCATTCTGCGTATTCTTCATGTCCCTCGGCATTAGTCAGGTGAGTCCTATTCTCCCCCTATACTTCCATGAAATGGGCTTAAGCGATACGGGATCGATAGCACGATGGTCCGGTGCCTCCATGGGGATCACCTTCCTCATCGTCTGCTTAGCCGCACCCTTCTGGGGACGATTGGCAGACCGTAAAGGACGAAAGATTACCCTCATCCGCTCTAGTCTCGGTATGGCTATATGTAGTATTTTATTGGGCTTTCAGACTACACCAGAAGGTGTTTTCCTCGTTCGTACGTTGCAAGGTTTAGTAAGCGGTTTTTACTCTGCATCGGTAACGCTCATTGCGTCAGAAACGCCGCAAAATCATACGGGTTGGGCCCTAGGTATTATAGCTTCCTTTAACCTTGCAGGTTCACTAGCAGGTCCCCTTGTAGGTGGGTATCTCAGTGATGTAGTAGGCATTCGAAATGACTTCTTTATCATCGGCGCCCTTATGCTTATTTCCTTTGGCTTAACGGCTATGCTGGTACATGAAAACTATGTGCCAAAGCCCCTAGTAGAGAAGCAAACCTTTAGAAATCTTAAGTCCCACTTGCCTGAATTTTCTAGTTTAGTCGCTTTATCGGCGGCATCCTTCTTGTATGCTATTTCAGTTACCGCCATCTCTCCCATTATGACGGTCTATGTAAAAGGCATGCTACCAAGCAATGCGGAAAATATCGCCTTTATTTCAGGCGCTGTATTTTCCGCTATGGGCGTAGCACAATTCTTGAGTAGCTCGCCACTCGGTAAATTAGTAGACCGTATAGGGCCTAGAAAGGTCCTTATCTACTCCATGATCTATGTAGGCCTACTCAATATACCGCAAGCCTATGTGGACTCTGTGTATGTACTCGGGTTTATCCGTTTCTTACAAGGGTTTGGGTTAGGTGGTATGTTGCCAGCCCTCAATACGTATTTGGCATCAAAAACGCCTAAGGAGTATACGGGACAAGTATTTTCATACAATCAATCTTGTTTGTTTATGGGCTACTTCCTAGGCTCCTTTGGCGGTTCCATTGTAGCCGCTCAATTTGGCTTCACAGCCCTCTTCTGGGCCTGTAGCCTCACCTTTATGGGTGCCGCCCTATGGGTTGCGTTAAAACTAAAATAACACCGTAATACAACGAAAACAGTGCAAATGCATTAAAGAAACTATATAAACAAATAAAAAGAGCTGTCTCCAGAACTCAGATATTACTGATTCTGGAACAGCTCTTTCATTATGTTGTTTTGTAAAAGTTCAGAAACTTTCACCATCTAGGGGATAATCATTCTACGTATATAGAATAACTATTGTCTCTAGTTAGATATTAGAGGATACCGAGGATTTCCCACCATGCGTAGCCCACTGTAAGGTTTACGATGAAGCACATGATAGCGAAGATACCGCCGATAATCCACCAGCTCTTAACAGTGTTGTAACCTGCACCAAATACGATTGGAGCCGCTGCACCGCCGTAGTGAGTCAAGGCACCACCGTAGGAGTTTGTTGCAGCTAGTAACAAGGACAACGCCATTGGGTTTACACCCGCTACTTTACCTACAGTAAGGAATACTGGAAGCATGGCTACAACGTAGGCACTACCAGAGGCGAACAAGTAACGAACAGCGATACTGATAGCACCGATGATGATAAGAGCCATCATAGGGTTGTCGCCGAAGTTGAAGTGTGTACCCATGAAGTCAGCTAGCCATTCAAAGAATTTAACCTTGGACAATGCACTGGACATACCGATGATACCACCGAACCAGATCAACGTGTTCCAAGCACCTTTGGATTCAAGCATATCTTCCCATTTGATTACGCCTGTTACAAGGGCTGCTACCATGGCTACGATAGCTACTGCTGTTGCATCAAGGGAGAATTTAATACCAAAGCCTTGCGTCAAGATAGAAGGCAACGCCCAACCAACTAAGGCAAGGATAAAGATAGCAATAAGAGATTTCTCACGACCAGACATAGGTCCAAGTTCTTTCAAACCTTCATCTGCAATCGCGTGAGAGTCGATGTGTTGAATAGATGGTTTGTCTAAGTAGTATACCAAAGCAGGTGTAATGAGAAGCATTACAAGGCCTGGTACTACAAGTGCTAATGCCCAGAGGCCCCAGTTGAGATCTACGCCGAGGATTTTGTGCATATAGTCAGCAGCCAATAAGTTTGGTGCCATTGCTGTAGCAAACATTAAGCTTGTTACCTTAGTAACCATGTAGGTATTAACCATGAGGTAAGAACCAGCTTTTTTAGCGCTTTCACCAGGCTCAGAACCTAACGCTTTTGCTACAGAGTTCATGATTGGAAACACGATACCGCCACAACGTGCTGTGTTGGAAGGTGTTACTGGAGAAATAATAAGATCTAATAAAGCAGTTACATAGCCAAGACGCAATGTAGTGTGACCTAAGGATTTAATCAATAGGTACGCAATACGACGGCCAAGACCTGTTTTTACGAATGCCACACTGAGGGAGAACGCAGAGAATACTAACCATACTGTTGTGGATGCATAACCAGACAATACGTTTTTCGTAGCGTTTAAGAAAATTGCAGAACCTGCAATAGATAATAACAAGATAATTGGTGCCGGCCAAGGTTTAACAACAAGACCAACGATAGCCATTAAATAGAAACCTAGCAGTCGCCAAGCTTCAACACTCAAACCTTCTGGCGGTGTAATGAACCACATTGCCAGAGGAATGGCAAACATAATTGCAATTTTAAGTAGCTTATTCATTCTTACTCTCCTTTAACATAAGCTAGGCCTTTCATGATCGGTCGCGCTGTTCTAGCGACGCCCGCCTTCTCCACATGCCAACCATTATCTTTGGTTAGGCATATTTCGAAATCAAATTTCCCTGATGGATGCGCTAAAGTAACTTGATTCGTTTCTTTAGCACGTTCGCTCACTACTTCGTTCGCCACTGTGCCCGTAATAAGCGCTGCCGTAGCTGTACAAATACCACCTGTAACAGCATACGCTTTATGCATTACAGCTAGAGCCTTTGTACGAGCTACGATATCTATACTATTCCCCTCAATAGTTCGACCATCGCTTGCTACGTAGGTTTGCGGTGCGGACACCATGCATACCTTTGGAACTGCAGGACTAGCGGCCTCTTTAGATGGAGCAAGTCCCATCATCACAGCCGCAGTAGTGCGAATATCTTCAAGTGTATTGAGTAATACACCGCCATCCGTTTCTGTGAAAGCCGGTAATTCCGTGCCTTCATAACCAAGGTCTGTAGCCTTTACAAATACAGCTGGATTAGCTGCGTCTACGAGACTAACTTGGATTGTGCGACCATCAGCCAATGTAATGGTATCTTGTACATTGCCTGTTGGTAATAGCTTACCTGTCTTAGAACCGCCTGGCTCCAAGAAGTATAATGTAATACGAGCACCCGTACCAGGTACACCGTCGATAGCAAAATCACCGTCAATGACAGGTTTACCATCTCGAACTGGCACATGCGCTTCAATAACCTTATTGGTATTCGTGTTAAAGATACGAACTACTGTTTCTGGTTCTACGGCTTTCACAAAGCCTTCCATAATAGCAAATACCCCTGCACCAGCAGAAATATTGCCACAGTTCCCTTCGTAATCCACTACCGCATCAGCGATACCTACATACCCAAAGGTGTAGTCGATATCTGCATCATCCCGGTCAGAAGGATTTACAATAGCTACCTTACTCGTCAATGGATCAGCACCACCGATACCATTAATTTGACGTGCATCAGGAGAACCATATAAATCTAAAATCATACGATCTCGTCCGGCTGGATCAGTGGGAAGCGTATCTTTTAACAGATACGCCCCTTTACTAGTACCGCCGCGCATATAGGTAACAGGAATTTCTTTATACCCATTCATAATATACTCCTTTTAGTTCACCACTTACGCTTTGCTATTTGCGTAGTAGTTGATGAGACAACCTGCTGCGATAATATCTTTTTCTTCATCACTGAGGTGACCTAAATGCAATGTAATTTCTGCTTTCTTCACACCACCACTGATAACATAAGCTTTGTAATCATCGGAGTCAGAGAATAGTTGTTCACGTACATTTGGCACATATACATAGTCGCCTACTGCCATAGTTTTGGAGTCTTCTTCGCTAGTTACGAACGGCAACATACCCCAGTTAATGACATTACTGCGATACCGTTTTGTAGCATATTCAATAGCAATGTTAGCACCGCCACCTAATACGCGTTGGCAAGATGCTGCTTGTTCACGAGCAGAGCCATCACCAGGGCGATTAGCGTACACCATGCTAGACACAGCTGTAGATTTAGCCATCTCTTCTACAGATTCTGTAAGACCAAGAGCTTGTTTTACCTCTTCGTATGCAGTTACTAAATCTGCTGCACTGTCGCCTTCTTGACGAGATTTTTCCCAATCACGAACGGCTTTAGCACGACCTACATATTCAGGAACTTTACGGCTCAAGGCAAATTCAGACAATGCATATGGGTCAGAACGGAAGGAAGATGTTTCACCAGATGGGATCAATTCATCTGTAGTTGTTACAGGATCATCGATATAAGCAGCTACTTTAAGCAATACATTTGGTGTCAATTCCTTAATAGAAGGCCAAGGTTTAATGGATGGACCGTAAATGAGTTCCGCATCTTTTTTAGGTTCATTAAAGCCACTGTATACTTTACTTACATACGGTTTATCATCATAGTGATATGCTGGTACTGCATCATCATATTCGATTTCAGTTGCCGCAGTCAACGCACCGCTGTTAATAGCCGTAGCCGCTACGGAACGGGAGTCTAACAGTGCAACAGAGGAGATTTGACCATTCCCTGGTTTAGAACCTTCACGATTCGGGAAGTTACGTGTCGCATGACGACCGCTGAGGCCCGTATTATTAGGTGTATCACCTGCGCCGAAGCAAGGGCCACAGAATGCTGTACGCACAATAGCACCTGCGCTCATAAGGTCTACAAGAGCACCATTTTTCATGAGTTCTAAGTAAATTGGTTGGCTAGAAGGATATACGCTGAACGCGAAACGACCAGAACCTACGCTCTTACCACGTACGATATTCGCTGCTTGCATAATATTTTCATACAAACCACCAGAGCAACCTACGATGATACCTTGATCTAAATGTAATTTGCCATCGAAGTGTTTTTCAGGCAATTGCAAGGACAAGGATTTGTTATCTAATTGCTCAACAGCTTGGCGCTCGATTTCTGCTAATAAATCGCGACCGCCTTCGTTGATCTCTTTAATGGTATATACATTGCTTGGATGGAATGGCATAGCAATCATGCTTTCCACTTCATCAAGATTAACTTTTACAAGGCCATCATAGTAAGCCACATCGCCAGGGTTAAGCTCTTTGTACGCATCACCACGGCCATGAAGTGTTAAGAATTCTTTTGTAGTGCTGTCTGTTCTCCAGATTGTTGTAAGGCATGTAGTCTCTGTAGTCATTACATCGATGCCATTACGGAAGTCCATGGATAAGTGTTCAATACCAGGGCCTACGAATTCCATTACTTTATTTTTTACAAAGCCATTTTTAAATACTGCTTTTTCAATTGCGAGAGCCACGTCTTGTGGACCTACACCGTGTTTAGGTTTGCCGTCAAGATAAATCGCAATAACCTCTGGACGTTGTACATCATAGGTACGACCAAGCAATTGTTTTACAAGCTCTGGGCCACCTTCACCAATTGCCATAGTTCCAAGCGCACCATAACGAGTATGGCTATCGGAACCGAGGATCATTTTGCCACAGCCTGCCATTGTTTCACGCATGTATTGATGAATAACTGCAAGATGAGGAGGTACGTACACGCCGCCAAAGCGCTCTACTGCGGATAAGCCAAATACATGGTCGTCTTCGTTAATTGTGCCCCCTACCGCTGCTAAACTGTTATGACAGTTAGTCAAAATATAAGGGATTGGGAATTTATCGAGACCGCTGGCAATAGCCGTTTGGATAATACCAACATAAGTAATATCGTGAGATGTTAAAGCATCAAATTTGATGCGTAAATCTTGATCACCTTCATGTTGTTGGTGGTCCATTAAAATACGGTACGCCATCGTTTCCTTATAGGCGTGCTCTTTATTAAAAACTTCTTGCTGATCAAGGGCTGCACTAGAATCTGCAGGAACGATATCCGTACCGTGATATAAAAATACACCATTTGAAATTAACTCAACCATGACTTGCTCCTTTATTACTTTCAGGCATGTGTAAACCTTTACAAACACTATACTTTCACCATGTGTATTGGTGAAAGTTTCATTCCTCTTATTAGCATCTATTCGTTAGTTATATCTAATCTGTATAGCCCTAGCGGCCCCTCATCTGTACCAACTCTATGGGATAGAGTACAATAATACATATGTAAAGGAGAGTTTATGGACACGAAAGATTGTACAATTTTAAAAACCTTAGCAGAGGAAAATAATATTACTTATGCGGCGCGTCGTCTATTTATGACGCAACCGGCATTGAGTGAACGAATAAAAAAATTAGAAAAGGAATTTAACTGTCCCATCATCAATCGACAGGCTCGCGGTGTAGAGTTTACCTATCAAGGTCAGCGCCTAGTACGCTACGCCGAAGATTTGCTCAATTCCTATACTTCGGTGCGCCAAGAGCTATTAGCTATGGGCAGTGAACCACGCGGTACATTAAACCTAGGATGCTCAAATGTATTCGCAAAGTACCATATTCCCCATATCTTATCCACCTTTAAAGAGGCTTATCCGCACATCGATATCATCATGTATACGGGCCTTAGCTATAAGCTATACCACGACTTCCTTGAAGGTCGCCTACATGCGGCCATCATCCGCGGTGCTCACACTTGGACTGAGTCGAAAGAACATATTTGGTCTGAACCATTCTGTTTCTTTAATAAAACGCCTTGTGCTGTGGGGGACTTACCACATCTGCCGTATATTCACTATCAAACAGATCCGAATTTACAACAAACCATTGATGATTGGTGGTATTCCCACTACTCACAACCACCGATGCGCACCATTGAGGTAAACGACATCGATACGTGTATGAAGCTCGTCAACCAAGGACTTGGTTTCACCATCCTCACCCAAAGCTGTGGTAATGATTACCCTAACCTATTTAAGGAAACCTTGAAGGCGCTCGATGGTCATATCATGACTCGTGATACGTGGATGTACACACGTCATAGTGCCCTAGAATCCAAGCCAGTACAGGCTTTTTACTCATTTATGAAAACCTGGTCCAATACTAAAGCATAGTATCTATTCCTTTAATACATATAATATATTATGAAAGTGCAATAAAAACAAATTGCTCTTTTCTTTGGTATCCATAAATTTTTCTTATATCTACTTTTGTAAAAGATACGAAAAAATCATGGAATTAAAAACTTAATTATAGGCGTAAAAACTAAATTATAAAACAAAGAACCCCGTCATGACATAGATAATCATGACGGGGTTTAGTTTATATAGTCTTATGTAAACATCAATTTAAATCTCAGTTTAAAGCACTACTATAGTTCTATTTAATTATAGTAACAATAGCATAATTACTACTGTCGCAATGATACATGGCACTGCATTGCGTTTTGCCATTTCCATAGGGTTGATCCCTGCGATACCTGCAACAATGATACCTGCGCCTGCTACTGGACTCATACTACGACCGATGCCAGCACCGATTTGCGCCATGGAGCCAAGTTCCATAATGCCATACCCAAAGTCTGCTGCGTGTGGCGTTACAGCACCGTTAAAGGCAAGGGCTGCTGCATTACCAGAACCAGAGATAACAGCCAACAAGAATGGACCAAAGGCCGCACCAATTTGAGCGATTTGTTGAGAGTTCTTCATGCCATCAATAAGAGCACTAGTAAGACCAATCAGTTGCATACCAGCTGTGAAGCATGCTGCAGCAGCCATGAGGCCTACTACATCACACATACCATCGCCAGTACCGCGGAAGAACTTCTTCACCGCTTCTGTTACATTAGGACGAACCGCTACGATACCAATTGCTGTACCAATGAGCATAGATACAGGAACGGAAACTTCCGGAATCACTGCCACTTGTTTACTGCCTAATACAAGCAATACAAGAGGAATGATAGGGATAATAGCATAGAGATAATTTACTTTAAACTCTTTACCTTCCTCAGCAGCATCATTTTTCATTACATACCCTGTATGTTCTTTCTTAACGATAGCTACGATGTTAAGTAAGATTGCAGCTACTACGATGCCAATCATGGCTTGCATGGAGAAGCTCGCAATAACTGTCATTACATCTACACCAGCTAGTTGTGCTACTTGAGGGTTAAACATAAGGCCTGGGCTCAAGGAGCTACCCCACGTGCCTAGGAAGATAGCAGAACCAGCCATTGCTGGATGTACACCAGAGCGAATAAGAGCTGGAATCAAGAGCGCACCAACCGCTGCCGCACAGCCTGCCGCTGTAGGTAACGCAATGTTAATTAAGAACGTAATAATAACGGCACCAGGGATGATGATCTTAGTCATCTTCTTGAGGCCAGCGGAGATAAAATACACCATATGTTCTGTACATTTTGTGTATTCCATAACATAACTAAAACCAAGAACAGTACAAATGGTCGGCACTAGACCTGGGTTGGTAAGCTCTTTTACAAAAGCCGTCGTACCGGCCCCTAGTTTACCGCCAATAAAGCACATCAAGAGGCCCGACAATAATAATACGAGCCGCGTTTCATACTGTTTAATAATAGCAATAAATGTTGCCACTACAATAACAACACCTGCAATAACCATAAACTCTCCAATCTGCATATTCCTAGTCCAAGTAGATTCGAAACTCTACGAGAGAAAATCCTAGAAATATACATTCCTACATACACATTCTGACACACACTTTTACATATACAACGCTAACTACCCTTAAGCAAGTTGTGTAGCCTCTAGGCTAAGTTTACGTAGTACATGATCTAGCACTTGAGCACCCATTACAATATCATCCATCTCAGCAAACTCCGCTGGATTATGACTAATACCATTAAGGCATGGAATAAAGATCATGCCCGTTGGCACATCATCAGCCCAGTGCATGGCATCGTGACCAGCACCGCTCGGCAGAGCCATATATTCTACGCCTAATGATATAACAACCTCTTCAATTTCTCTAATCATAGCAGGATGCATCGCTACTGGATGATCTTGTGCAATAGGTTCAATCGTATAGGATAAGCCACGTTTTTCAGCAGTAACATCGATAAATTCTTTAACCAATGTAATCACCGAGTTGCGAGCAACCTCAGAGATACTGCGGATATCTACGCCTAGCTTTACTGCTCCAGGAATGACGTTCATCGCCCCCGGTGTAACCTCTACAACACCGACAGTGCCTACTACTGGAGGTTCTTCTTGCATAGCTGCAATTTCCTCGATACCAAGGATGATTTTAGATGCCCCACAGAGCGCATCATGGCGCAAGTTCATCGGCGTAGCACCACTATGATCAGCATTACCACGAATGGTCACATAAAACCGTTCTGGTGCTGCAATCCCAGTGACAATACCGATACGTTTCTGTTCGTGCTCTAGTACCTTGCCTTGCTCGATGTGAATTTCTGTAAAAGATTTTACCGGTCGCTTATATTCCACCTGTGCAAGTTCATCAGGATTTAAGTTGCGACCTTTCAAAACGTCGTATAAGGAAGTGCCTTGTTTATCTACTAAGCGATGTAAGTCTTGTACGGTCAACTCACCGCGCATCGCCTTACTCCCCAGTGTGGAATCCCCAAAGCGGCCAGACTCTTCACACATAAAGGACACAACACCGATCGTATGATCGTGGTCAAAACCATCATCATTTATACTACGAACCGCTTCAATGGCAGACAATACACCTACCACGCCGTCGTAATTGCCCCCATTAGGAACGCTATCCGTATGAGAGCCAACCATGACTACTGGCAATTCAGGCTTCTTACCGATTTTATAACCGATGACATTACCAAATCCATCCGTTTCAACAGTGAGTCCCGCATCAATCATGCGATCTATAATATATTGACGGCCTGCCCAGTCTGCATCGGTGAAAGCAAGGCGATTAATGCCTTCACCAGGTGCAGTAAAGTGTGACATAGCTTCAAAATCGTTAGCTAAGCGTTCCCGTTGAATCATAACAAACCTCACAATCTATATTATTTCAAATAGTGAGCTGCAATAGTTCCTAATGCAATAACACCGTTAAGCATATCCTCTTCATCAATATCAAAGAGTGGATTATGATGTGGAGCTTTAATAGCGGAGCCTACTAGCATATACGTGCCCATGCCACCGCGGCTAATTACGCGATTCAAGAAGTATGCACAGTCTTCACTACCGCCGCCACTATAATCTAATGGAACGTCTCTAAAGATACCAAGAGGCTTAATAATAGATTGGATTTCAGGAGCCAATTCATCGCTCATACGACAAGATGGAGTTTCACCTTGTTTTATAATTTCATAGGTACAATCATGCATTTCTGCAGCGGCTTTAATAATAGTTTCTGCACGGCCGATTACGTAATCATTGATTTCTGTAGTAGCCCCACGAGTTTCTAATTTAAGAACTGCTGTATCTGGCGTTACATTGCGGCCAGTACCACTTTCAAAAATGCCAACGTTCATACGAGAAGCGCCTTTGCCGTGGCGAGCAATGGCTTGTAAATTAAGCACTGCTGTACAGCCTGCAAGCATTGCATTTTTCGCTTTATCTGGAGAACTACCAGCATGAGTAGCATAACCGTGGAACACAGCATCAAGTTTTGTAGTAGCCAAGAAGCCATGATTACTACAAGCAAAACAATTTGCATAGTTTTCATTGAAGCCAATGTGCAAACCAAACATGTAGTCTACATCATCTACTACGCCGGCGTTAACCATTGCTTTAGCACCGCGCACGCCTTCCTCTGCAGGTTGGAAGATCAATTTAATAGTACCTTTGAATTGATCTTTATGCTCTGCCACATATTCTGCAAGACCAATACCCATTGCCATATGTGCATCATGACCACAAGCATGCATCGCTTTATCATGACAAGAGCGATAGCCACCCTTAACCGGTGCATGGCTAGCCTCTTTAGATTCGATAACATCATTAGAGTCCATATCTACACGGAATGCCACCACAGGACCGTCATCACTGAACTTCATAGTTGCTACAATCGCTGTTTTACCAAAGCCTAATTTTTCTACTAACTCTGGATTCGCACCTTCATCGATAGCACGAGCCATAGCAGCACTCATAACATCCTTACTAGGCAAGCCCATGCGAGAATCCAAATCAAGAACTTCTTCGCCTAATGCTACATCATAACCCAAGGAAATGAGCGCTTCCGCAATCTTAGCTGCAGAACGATATTCTAGCCAAGCAGTTTCAGGATACTTATGAAAATCACGGCGCATTCCAATTAATGCTTCACGGCGTTTTTGTACGAAATCTTTTACAGACATACTTACCTCCTAAAATACAATAAATACCTATACTTCAACTATATGAAGAGCTACACAAATAGCTAATTAAATAGTCAATCCTTAAGATGATGTACATAGTATTATAAATTTCTATACACATCAATAATAATTCTTACCTCTATTATAACTTATATTGATGTTTTTAGAAATAAAAAACATACACACTATGACTAATAAGTATGCACAATTTCCTCTTTATTTAATTTTTTTAGTACTTCTCGTTTAATTTGTCGTTGTCGATCCCAAGCGATGATAAACACGGTAGCAATGATACAGAACATACCAAAGATACCGATAATGGTGAATTCATTACCAAGCAAGGCCCAGCCAAATAGTGCTGCTGAAATCGGTTCTAATGATGAAAGTATAGAACCTTGTACGGCACCAATGCGACGCACCCCTTCGATATAGGCATTAAAAGATACCACTGTACCGAGGATAATAATAGCAAAGAGCCCTAACCATGTCATGCTATCCCAAATCGCTTCGGAGTCGATTTGCTGAAACATAGCCAGTGAAATAAATCCACAGATAAACATAGCAAAACCGACAATCGATGTAGTACCATATGTTTTCAAAAGCTCAATGGGCTGCAATGTATATACACAAATGCTGGCTGCCGATACGAGGCCCCAAATCATGGCTTCCCCATTAATTTTAGAAAGATCCAACCCCTCTTGGGAAACAATACATACCGTACCAACCATAGCTAGCAGAACACAACAAGATTCCGCAAAAGACGGCTTTTTAAAGTATCGTAAAAAGAGGTAGATAATAATCATCGTCGGTGCTACATATTGAAGGACCGTAGCCACCCCAACACCGGAAATAGCAATGGCTCTAAAGTATGTATACTGAGCTAAAGCAATACCTAATATGCCAAAGATGAGCAGTTTGCCAAAATCTTTTTTATTTTTGAAGATATCAAAGATGCGCATACCGTCTTGCATGTAGGCTAATACAATCGTCAAAAAGCCTGCAACTAGTAATCGTACCTCTAACAACCACTCTACATTTAAGTGCTTTGCGCTTTCAAGATATTGTACGGATGTACCTGAAAGCCCCCAAAACAGGGCTCCTAAAATGGCAAGGGCCATCCCTATCCACTGCTTTTCGTCCATATAGCCTCCTAGAACCACTACTTTCACATTATGTATCATAATAGCAAAGAGGCCCCAGCCCGTGCAATACACCGAGATGAAACCTCTAACATTAAATTATAGATATGTTTAAATCAATATAGGCTAATCTAAATCGATCACCTTAGATTAATTGCGTTTTTCTAGGGCAATAATAACAACAGTGGCAATAATCATAGCCATGCCAATTAAACCTAACAGACTAAATTGATTGTCTAAAAAAGCCCATCCAAAGAAAGCCGCCGAAATCGGTTCGATCGATGACAAGATAGATCCTGGCACCGCACCTATTCGTTTAACACCTTCCAAGTAAGCATTAAAGGATACGATGGTCCCAAGAAAAACAACATTGAAACAGCCAACGACGGTCCATACATCCCACATAGCATACGAATTAGGTTGATGAAACAATATGGCAGCAACAATACCACTGAGGAGCATACCAAAGCCTACAATCGGCAAGGTGCCATATTTATATAGTAAATCCACAGGAGAAATACTATATACAGCAACACCGACAGCAGATAATAGCCCCCATACGAGCACTGCGAGGGGGAAGCTTTCCATAGAAAAACCATCATTCCCCATCAGGCATATGGTGCCTACTAAGGCAAGTATAACGGAAATAATCTCGCCTTTAGAGGGACGTTTGCCGTAACGAACTAGCATATAAATAATAATCATGGACGGTGCAAGGTATTGTAGTACCGTCGCAATGCCAGCCCCAGCTAGAGCAATGGATTTAAAATATGTATATTGGCATAAGGCCATGCCAAATACGCCAAACACGATTAAGCCTACTGTATCTTTCAAACTACGAAAGACATTGAAAATAGAATTGCCATATTTAAACCATGCATAGATTACAGTCAATAGCCCTGCCGTAATTAATCGCATGGTGACTAGCCACTCTAAATTCATATCCCTGAAGTTGCTTAGAAACTGTACTGATGCACCTGACACGCCCCATAAAACAGCACCTAGTAGGGTTAGTAAAACACCAATAATTTCATATCGCTGCATATTACTCACCGAGCAAGGATACGTGAACCTTCACAACGACCTTCCGAATTTTAATAGGCTTATCGTTTACAGCAAGAAGTGGGCGGTGGATATCGGATGGGAAGAATACTGTATAGTACCCTTCTGGGCAATGGATTTGTCCTTCATCGACAGTTTCGTTTGGGTAGAAATAACAATCACGATCTGGATAAGATTCCACAGGTTTAACGAGGCCTTTGTCTACGAAAAAGCCCATGTTCTCTTCCCCATCTACCATGAATTGAATGTCTACATAATTACGATGAGACTCTGGTTTTGTAGTTTCAAATAATTTTGTTTCTACATCGTCTACATTGGCGTACATCATATCCCCTTCAATTTCATGACGACCACCAGGCAATGCTTTCAAATCTGTATTTTTTAAGAAATCCAAAGCTCGTACGATGGCTTTAGGATAGCCCATTTTTGTATAATCTGCAGTAATGCTAGAGAAAAACATATACGATCCTTTCACACTATCTATTTATATAATAAGCACACAGTTGTAATGATATTTATCTTTTTATCTTAGCACATATATACACAAAGAACTAGCGATTCCAATGTTTCTATTATATCTATCTCTACAAGTGGTTAACGCGCAAATACACCTCATTATCAACTGAGGTCTATCCTAATCTATTTTCAGCATGGTAAAAGCCCTCCATACGCTACATATATGGAGGGCTAGTGTAAAATACTATTTAGATTTATGACTTTCGTCAATTGTTATGCTATGAAATTGTTCATTATGCAATTGTCTATTCAGTTGTAGTGATTCTAACTGTATTACATACAGTACGTGGACATTTTCTTACGTTATTCTTGAGTTTTATGAGCAGCGATGATTTCTTCCGCTTGCTTATGTGGAACCTCTTCATAAGTATGGAACTGACGGTTAAATACGCCTTGTCCTTGAGTGATAGAGCGCAATGCAGTTACATAGTCGGCCATTTCAGCCAATGGTACTTGAGCTTTAACAACAGAAATACCTGTTCTTTCACTTTGTTCCATGCCTAATACACGACCTCGACGGCTATTTAAATCACCCATGATATCGCCCATGAAAGCATCTGGTGCAAACACGTTAACTTCATAGATTGGTTCTAATAGGACTGGTTTCGCCTTTGGAATTACATCCTTGATAGCCTGTGACGTAGCTACTTTAAATGCTAACTCTGAGGAGTCTACACTGTGGTAAGATCCATCCAAGAGTGTCACTTGCACGCCAATCATAGGATATCCCGCAATTAAGCCTTTATCTAGGGTTTCTTTGGCACCCTTTTCCACTGCTGGTATGTATTGTTTAGGTACAGCACCACCAAAGATTTTGTCTACGAATGCAAATTCGCTTCCATCATATAATGGGTCCACTTGAATCTTAACGTGACCATATTGACCATGACCGCCACTTTGTTTTTTATATTTAGACTCGGTTTCAGCGGAGCCTTTGATAGTTTCGCGGTATGGAATATAAGGAGTCACAAGTTTAGCTTGTACGCCGTATTTGCGGTCCATTTTATTGAGAATATGCTCGAGATGTACCTCGCCCATACAATCGATTTGTAATTGGCGGGCCTCAGCATTTTTCACTACTACGCAAGTAGGATCTTCTTCTGCTACCTTAAGAACAGCACTAGCTAATTTTTCCTCCTCACCTTTTTTCACTGGCTCCATAGCCACTGTGTATAGAGGTTGAGGGAAACGGATAGCATCGTATGTTACTTTAAAGTCAGGAGCAGTTAATGTATCGCCAGTTTTAGCATTAGCCAATTTCGGTATCACTACGATATCGCCAGCTTTAGCTGAGGATACAGGGATTTGTTGCTTCCCGATAAGGGTAACCATCTTGCCCCATTTTTCTTCTACGCCTTGGTTTACATCAAAGAGGCGATCGCCTTCTTTAAGTTCACCAGAGAAGATACGTACAAAGCTTTGTTTGCCTGCGAATGGGTCTAACAACGTTTTGAATACGAATGCAGTTAATGGTTTATCTACATGTATTGCGCGTTGTTCGCCAGTTTCTGCATCAGTTGCGGTCATAACCTTTTTAGTTGCATCTGGCATGTAACGGATCATACGATCCAATACTTGATCTAAGCCAATACGAGATGTGGCACTACCACACATGATTGGGCACACACGGCCACTAATCATACCTTCACGCAAGCCTTGGCGAATTTCCTCTAAGGATAATTCTTCGCCTTCTAAATATTTTTCCAACAATTCATCGCTACCTTCAGCCGCGGCTTCTACGGTCATTTCCCGAATTTCTTGAGCCTTTTCGATAAGGTGAGCTGGTACAGCGATTTCAGTTGGTTGGCCGTCCTTATAAGTAAACGCAGTCATTTTTGCTACGTCTACGACGCCTTCAAAGTTGGCGCCTTCACCGATAGGAATCTGCAATGGCATGATGCCTTTGCCAAATAATTCCCGCATTCTTTCAATAGTACCGAAGAAGTCAGCACCATCAACATCCATTTTATTGATAAATGCCATCCGTGGCATTTGTAACTCAACGGCATAATCCCATGCGCGAACTGTGTCAGTTTCTACACCAGATGTGGCGGATAGTACCATTAACATACCATCACACGCACGCAAAGCAGCACGAACTTCGCCATGGAATTCATTGTAACCTGGAGTGTCTACGAAGTTAACCTTATGGTCATGCCATTCACATGGAGCCATGCCCAACTGGATAGTTACATTACGTTTAATTTCTTCCGGTTCAAAGTCCATAATATGTTTATTATCTTGGCCTTTACCTACGAAATCAACCGCACCAGAGGTTAACAACAAGGATTCAACAAGAGCTGTTTTACCTGCACCATCGTGAGAAACAACAGCAACGTTTCTAATTTTATCACTACTGTACTCTTTCATCGGAATCGCCTCCTTATTGGCAAATTACGGCTTTTGCTAATACATTTCGACACTTCAATAGAAAAGTCCTCTTTTTCCGAAAAAATTTATCGAAAAAAGAGGACTATATAAAACTAAAATTTCCCTGTCCGTTTGCCGTAGTGTTTGGAATCACCATTTTGCTTCCAACCTACAGTGTCACCAATGGACATTACGCGGCGCGTTAAGCAGTCTTTACATTGTTCTGCATTGTCGTCTACGCAAGGTTTATTATCGTATAGCAAGTATTTTGCACGGTGTTCAGGAATGGTAATGATAGGCATAAGGATATTTGCCCCAGCAGCTAGGCCTTTTTCACGGCCTAGTTTATCAAGAGCTTGCAACGCTGTAGTAGCCGCAATGTTTACGTCCTTTAGGAACAGACGTGTTAAGGCAATCATCTTAAGGCCTAGTTGAACGCGGCGCAGCTTGCCCGCTTCATCATCGATGCCCATCGCTAGAGCCTCTTGGCCTAGTGGCGTATCGTGATGCACTACATAAGGCCCCATGCCAATCATGTCGATATCCATATCGCGATAGAACAAGATATCGTTTACTAAATCCTCCTCCGTTTGACCAGGCAAGCCGATCATAACGCCCGTACCTACTTGGAAACCTACGCGGCGCAAGCGGCGTAAGCATTCAACGCGCGTTTCAAAGGAGTGTAGTTCATCTTGAGGATGAATTTTGTGGTATAACTCTTTATTAGTCGTTTCAATGCGCAATAAATAACGGCTCGCACCAGCTTCACGCATGCGGCGGTACGCCTCTTCGCTTTGCTCCCCTACGCACATCGTAATGCCAAGGGAACCGTCTCCAATGGCTTTAATATCGCGAATTAAATCCACCACATAATCCACAAAGGCATCATCACAACGTTCGCCAGATTGAAGTGTAATAGAACCATATTCATGGTCATAGGCCCACTGTGCCATATTGATGATGTCTTCACGATTCATATCAAAGCGTTCAGTCTTGTCGTTTTCACGACGGATACCGCAGTAATTACAGTTTTTGATGCATCGGTTCGAGAACTCGATGAGGCCACGATAATACGCTACGGGCTTTACATATTTCGCCTTCACTTCGTAAGCCTTTTTATATATTAACTGCAACTGTTCTTCATCAGTTACAGACATGAGAAATCTTAGCTCATCCTCTGTTAGCCATTCATCACCAACGAGGTCTTTAGCAAGAATATCTTGCACTTGCAAACAATCACTTCCTTTCATAACGAACCGTCATCGATTCGCTTGGTATGGTAATGGATTCAATATCTGTAACGCAGATAAATCCATTAATTTCACGGGGCAAATCCCGTACATGCTTCACTTGCTCCGTCAAACATGCATGAGCCATCATGCCACGACTCATTTTGGAGGACGTACTCATCTGTTTAAATGTGTCGCCTCGCAATTCCCAAAACTCAACGGTTACCACCTTAGGATGGTTCACCATTTTGGCATATTCTTTAGACGCTAGATTTAGGATCCAGTCTTCTTTGTGAAAGTATGCATCCACAGATTCACGCCACGTGTCGTATAAATTAATGCCTACCTTATCGACCATATCTAGTCGATAGTCTCTAACGCCCATCGTAGGTTCTACGACGCCGTACAACGCAGACATCACAACAAGATGGCTTTCACCAAAGGCCTTAGCCTCATCAGACAAGTTCTGCCAGTCTAAATATTTGAAAGCAATACCGTCGTAGCTTTCACAAGCGAGACCTACAGGATGAGACTCAAAATCTTGATAGAAATCAAAGAGCGCTTGGGCCTTGTCATCCTTTAGCTTTAAAGCCTTACCAAGGGCCGTTACATCGAGGGATTGTACATGCTTTACAATCTCTTGCGTGATGTGTGGTTGAAATTGACCGTCTCGAACTACATGATTGACTGCCCCATCATTCTTCGGAGCATCGGTAATCATTTTTGTCTTACTAGGAGAGAGGACGATTTTCATGAGATAATTCCGCCTTGATAGTTTCCTCAGTCAAATTGTCGATCAACTCAGGATTCCACAACATGAGAGGCACTGCCACAACGTGGCTTGCTTTCAATTCTTTACATAATCTAATGCATTCTTTGAGGTAATCAGAATCTTCGTCTACGAGGTCACATACGATAACTACGTGGCGACCTTTAAGATTTACACCTTCGTAATCGATGCTTTCAGCAGACACAGTAAGCATACCTGTTTCTAAGCGGCCTTCGCTCATGTCGTTCAAGCGAGACATCAACACGTGCTCAAGCATAGTAGACACCGGTGTTACCACGCAGCCAATACCTAGTAGCGCCTCAGGTTGAGCATGAACGATAACAGTTTTCTTGCGTTTATCAGTTCTGTACTCAACGAGAGCTTTTTCTAAAGCGCCAAAGAACACGAATAATTGCCAAGGATCAAAGGAACCAGTTTGGAACATGTCGATAATAGAACCGTCCTCGTCAATATTAAGGCGCGCCAATAATTCCTCTGCAATGTCGCTTACGACAGCAGTAAAATCAGATTGCATTGCATCTTGTAATTTAACTTCGTTTGCCATTAGGTCCTCCTAATTTCCATATATCACACTGCTAGGAACAATCCCAACAGATATTACACTATCCTTAATTGTACCATATTTTATACCCCTCTTGGGTATTCAAAGATACGCTTTTTACATAATAGATACGTAAAGAGAAAAAGACCGCCGAAGCGGTCTCTTTATTCTTTTAGCCCACGATTAAAAGGTAAATATTCATAACCGTAACGATGATACCAATGCCCCATAGGAGCACATTTGTAAATGTACGGTTCGCGTATTCCCCCATCACCTTACGGCTACTTGTCATGAAGAGTTGCAAGAAAATTGTAATAGGCAATTGCAAGCTCAAGAACATTTGAGAAATCAATAGCGCTTGGAAGGAATCCGTAATAAATACGATTAATAGTAGAGCCGGAATATAGGTCAAGGCCAAGCCTAATCGCGTATGGAAGTCTTTCATATCGTAAGACTCACCAAACATACCCGCAAAGATACTCGCCCCTGCCATGCCGGCCGTAGCAGATGATGCAAAGCCCGCAAAGAGCAAGGCTATCGCAAAGATAGTGCCCGCTGCAGGACCAATGAGAGGTCGCAATAACTCCTCAGCCTGTTCAAGTTCAGTAACCTCAACACCATGAGCAAAGAATACAGCTGCCGCCAGAAGAATCATAGCGGAGTTAATCATCCACCCAACGCCCATAGAGAACAAGGTATCAAGGAACTCATAGCGCAATTGGCGTTTCATTACAGCCGGATCTTGCGTATTGAACTGACGACTTTGAATGATTTCAGAGTGCAAGAACCAGTTATGAGGCATAATAACAGCCCCTAAGATACTCAAAATAACGAGCATCGACTCGTTTGGAATCTTCGGATCCACCCAACCAATACCGGCTGCAGCCCAATCTACATTGACCATATTGACCTCAACGAGGTACGCCAATGCAATGAGAGATACAAAGCCAGCAATGATACGCTCTAATTTACGATAGGAGTTGGTAATGAGCATAACTGTACATATAACAGCGGTCAAAATACTACCTATCAAGATAGGAATGCCAAAGAGCATTTTTAGAGCAATGGCGGCACCGATAAACTCAGCTAATGCTGTCGCCGCTGCAGCAATACCTGCCGTACTAAGCACAAAGCGAGATACATAACGCGGTAAAAATTCATAAGCACATTCCGATAAACATTGACCGCGTACAATGCCTAAATGGGCCACATTATGCTGTAATAAAATGAGCATAATCGTAGATAGTGTGACTACCCATAATAGCTCATAGCCGTAACTGGCACCAGCCGCAAGATTGGCAGCCCAGTTGCCAGGGTCAATAAAGCCAACCGTTACGATAATGCCAGGCCCTATAAACTTAAAGGCTTCGCTTACCTGTTGCTTACCGTTTTGATGGACTGTAAACAACTGTTTCTTTAAAAAGTCAATCATTATAACTCCTTACATAAGGGTTATAGAGTAAAGGTCATCTCCGTTAGCATACGAGCATCTGTTTTAGACTTCTTATCTTTAGAACCTGCGTAACGAATGCGTACTTCGTTATTTACCTTAACGCGAGAATCATCTATTTTGAACTTCTTCATTTTTTCTTTGATTTGCTCATCTGTTAAAGCACGCTCTTCTGGTTTTGCTACTTCATCATTAGCCTTATCAAGAGCCTCTTGTTGATCTTGAGATACCTGATATGTCTTACCAGACTTCTTAGCCTTTTCCGCACGTTTTGCGTCTAATTTTTGACGGCGCTCTTCGGTGATTTTCTTATCGCGCGCAATGCGATAATCCATTACATCACGCATATTTTCTCGGTAAATACGCAATGCAAATTGACGGTCATTTTCGTTCATTTGCTCCCGTTTTGTTACTACCTCATCGATAAGCGGCATGAGCTCATCTTTTGTATAGCTTGTACCATCAAAAGCAAAGCCATGTGTATCAGTAACAGCACCATGTTTGATAAGCGTTTGTAGTGCCGTATATGTCCAATCGTTTGGCGTTACCATATCTGCACTTACATGATGTTGTACTTTGTTAGAACTACTAACTGTCTCTACATCAGCACCGACACCATCAATCACAGGACGGGCACTTGGGATTTCAATACTTTCAGCATGAACCACCCCAATAGAGGCCACCAAACACAATGCGCCAATGCCTAATGCACGACGGATACCATTCATTTGACGTGTATATTTTGTATTCATAAGAGTCTCCTTAAAATTACATTTTATACAACCTATTATATGAGTCCCCTTATCATACGTCAACTCTATAACCTTACACACCTGTGTAATACAATAATTATTAGGCCCGAGATTCACTTGAATCCTTGCAATAACAGAGCCTATAAAACTAAACCATAGTAAAGAAAAAGACCTTACATCGGTTGATGTAAGGTCTTTACATGGCGGAGGATTAGGGATTCGAACCCTAGCGACGGTAACCCGCCCTAACGATTTAGCAAACCGTCCTCTTCAGCCTCTTGAGTAATCCTCCATGCTTTACTGGGTAATCATATCATACCCAATAAGGCATTGTCAATCGTATTATTTCAACATGGATTCGATGAACCAGATTTGTTTTACAT
>NZ_CAKPTN010000005.1 GCF_934190855.1 uncultured Veillonella sp.
TTAGAATTACCGTTCCGTGTTATCACTCTTTGTACTGGTGATATGGGCTTCGGTTCTGCTAAAACATATGACGTAGAGGTGTGGATGCCAGCACAAGGCAAGTATAGAGAAATCTCTTCTTGCTCCAATATGACTGACTTCCAAGCTCGTCGTGCCAATATTAAATTCCGTCGTGGACCAAAAGGTAAACCAGAATTTGTTCATACATTAAATGGTTCTGGTCTTGCTGTGGGCCGTACAGTAGCAGCTATTTTGGAAAATTACCAACAAGCTGATGGTTCTGTTGTAATTCCTAAGGTACTTGTTCCTTACATGGGCGGCGTAGAAGTAATCAAGGCAGCAAAATAAGAGGGGGCATTTGATGAAGTTCTTTATTGATACCGCAGAATTTGATGAGATTAAAGAAGCCTATGCTTTTGGTTTTATCGATGGTGTTACTACAAATCCATCTCTTATCGTAAAAGCTAAACGCGATTTAAAACAAGTTATTTCTGAAATCGCAAATCTTGTAGAAGGTCCCGTTAGTGCAGAGGTTATTTCTGCTGATGCTGAAGGCATGGTAGCAGAAGCACATGAACTTGTAAAGTTAGGCTCCAATGTAGTTATTAAAGTGCCTATGACTCCAGAGGGTCTTAAAGCTGTTGCAGTTTTAAGTAAAGAAGGTATTAAAACAAATGTGACTTTAATCTTCTCTGCTAACCAAGCGTTGTTGGCGGCTCGAGCAGGTGCTACTTATGTTAGCCCATTTGTGGGACGCGTTGATGATATCAGCATGGATGGTCTTACATTGATTCAAGATATTGCAGATATTTTCGCTATTCATGAAATTGAAACTGAAATCATTGCGGCTAGTGTGAGAACACCGTTGCACATTATTCAATGTGCTAAAGCGGGTGCTCATATTGCAACTGTTCCATTTAAAGTACTTATGCAAGCTATGAAACATCCGTTGACTGATGCGGGTCTTGCAAAGTTCATGGAAGACTGGAAACAAGCTAATCAATAAGTTGAATAGAGACTCTAAGTAGGAGTCATATCAAAACATAGAGGACTTATAAGGAGGCCCATTATGGATCGTACATTATCTTTGGAATTTGCTCGTGTCGTTGAAGCCGCTGCTTTGCGCAGTGGTCGTTTGCTTGGCCGCGGTCAAAAAGACGCAGCTGATGGTCTAGCTGTAGATGCTATGCGTCAAGCTTTTGACTCTGTTCGCATTTCTGGTACTGTAGTTATCGGGGAAGGCGAAATCGACGAAGCGCCTATGCTTTACATTGGGGAACATGTAGGTGCAGGTGGTCCAGAAGTAGATATCGCAGTTGACCCTATTGAAGGGACAAACTTGATTGCAAAAGGCCAAAACGGCGCTATTGCAGTTATGGCTATTGCTGAAAAAGGTGGCTTATTGCATGCACCAGATATGTACATGGAAAAACTTTGTGTTGGTCCTCGTGGTGCTGGCGCTATTGATATCACTAAATCTTTAACTGAAAATATCAAAAATGTAGCAGCTAAAATGGAGCGCAGCGTAGATGAAATTACGTTGGTTATGCTCGATCGTGAGCGTCATCAAGGTTTGATGAAAGAAGCGCGCGAAGTAGGTGCTCGTATTATGCTCATCTCCGATGGTGATGTTAACCCAGCTATGGAATGTTGTATCGAAGGTTCTGGTGTACACATGGTTGTTGGTACTGGTGGTGCACCTGAAGGTGTATTGGCTGCTGCTGCGTTAAAATGTGTAGGCGGCGATATGCAAGCTCGCTTGAAACCAGAAACAGAAGAAGAAATTCGTCGTTGCCATGAAATGGGGATTACCGATGTAAACCAAGTGCTTACATTGGATGACTTAGTTCGCACTGATGATGTTATCTTTGCGGCTACAGCTATTACACGTGGTAATTTATTGAACCCAATTCAATACTTCCCAGGTGGTGCGCGTACACATACTATCGTAATGCGCTCTAAAACTGGCACTGTACGCTTCCTTGATACAGTACACATGGATGATAAATTGAAATCCTTAAAAGCAAAATAATAAGAAGCCCCTCTACATGAATGGGACCTAAAAATTCAACAAAATTTTTGGTGAAACCATTAAAAAAAAGAGGGGCTTTTTTCTCAGTATTTTCTCACATTCTCTTGATGAGATATATCGAAAAATAGTATAATAACATTTAGTATATGACGTTATAAATACAACGTCTTGTAGTTTATACAAGATGATCGATATAAAGTGTAGGAGGAATTCTGTTGGAAAAGCTAATCATTCAAGGTGGCAATCGGTTGGAAGGCCGTGTACGTGTTAGTAGTGCTAAAAATGCGGTACTCCCTATTATTGCCGGTACTTTGCTAGCATCAACGCCTAGTAAATTACTTGAAATTCCAAATTTGGAAGATGTAGGTACGATTTGCCAAGTTATCGAGTCTTTGGGGGTTAAAATTACTCGTAATGAAGCAGATGATGAAATCATTTTCGATGCATCTACATTGACTGCTACGGAAGCTCCTTATGAACTTGTACGCAAAATGCGTGCATCCTTCCTTGTTATGGGGCCTCTTTTGGCGCGTAAAGGAGAGGCTAAAATCTCCATGCCTGGTGGCTGTGCTATCGGCGCGCGTCCTATCGACCTTCACTTAAAAGCTTTTGAAGCTTTAGGTGCTAAAATTGAAATTACTGAAGATTATGTATATGCTCATGCTCCGGAAGGCCTTAAAGGCACTCAAATTTACTTGGACTTCCCAAGTGTAGGGGCTACTGAAAACGTAATTATGGCGGCATCCATGGCGGAAGGTAAAACTGTTATTGAAAATGCTGCAGAAGAGCCTGAAATCGTTGATTTAGCAACATTCTTAAATGCTATGGGCGCTAATATCCGCGGTGCTGGTACAAATGTAATCCGTATCGAAGGTGTACCTCAATTACATGGTGCTATTCATACGGTTATTCCTGACCGTATCGAAGCTGGTACATATTTAATTGCAGCTGCTATGGCTGGCGGCGATGTATTCGTAGAGAATGCGTTACCAGAACATTTGAAACCTGTAGTAGCTAAATTAAAAGAAGCTGGCGTTACTGTAGAGGAAGAAATCGACGGTATTCGCGTTATCAGTACTGGTAAAGGCATTAAAGCTGTAGATATTAAAACATTGCCATATCCAGGTTTCCCAACAGATATGCAAGCTCAATTTATGGCGCTTACTACTATTGCTGAAGGTACAAGTACAGTAACAGAAACAGTATTTGAAAACCGTTTCATGCATGTTGCTGAACTTCGTAAGATGGGTGCTCATATCGATATCGACAATCGACAAGCGATTGTAGAAGGTATGCCTCGCTTGCACGGTGCCGTAGTAAATGCTACTGACTTGCGCGCTGGTGCAGCTCTTGTTTGTGCTGCGTTGACTGCAGAAGGTAGAACTGAGGTAGGCCGTCTACATCATATCGATCGTGGCTATGATGATTTTGTAGGTAAATTGCAAAGGTTAGGTGCTGATATTGTTCGGGTTGACGAATAAGAGTACAGAGCCAAAACAGAATAATAAGAAAAGAAGCCGGCGCTCTAAAGGGCCGGCTTTATACAACAAGCAACAAAACCTCGGTGCTGCAAAGGTTGAAAACTCTAAAGCGAGCACGGCTCGTAAGCCCTTGCGTAGAACAAAGCGAAAATCTACGAAGCTTTCAGAAGGTGTAGCAAAACAAGCTAATCACTTAGCATCTAATATGCGTGAGGCTATGGTTAGAGTCACTAAAATGCGCCGTGCTGAGCGTCGCAGCCGTGAAATGGTAGCTATTGCTAAAACTACGCCTGCTATGACGTTAAAGCGTTTAGTTCGCCCTGAGCAAGTTGGGGATTTAATGGGCCGATTAAATCAATCCTTAAATTTTGATTTGGGAATCGATTTAGGAACTGCCAGCATTCTCATTTTTGCTAAGGGAAAAGGCTTGGTCCTTGATGAACCAGCTTATATAGCAAGAGATGATAAAACCGGTGATATTCTTGCCTTAGGTGAAGCAGCCCGTTCTATGGTGGGGCGTACGCCAAAGGGCATTTCTGTCATCCGACCTGTTCAAGCCGGTGTTATTGCAGACTATGATATGACTGAGTTCATGTTAAAGTACTTCATTCGCTCTGTTGTACCTGCTTCTCGATTGATGAAAACACGCATTATTGTATGTGTTCCATCGGGCATTACACCTGTGGAAAAGCGCGCTATTTTAGAGGCTTTGCTTAGAACGGGGGCCAAAAAGACGGTTCTTATTGAAGAGCCGTTGGCTGCTGCTATGGGGACCGGGCTCAACGATGCTAAGCAGGTAGGTGCTATGGTTGTAGATGTTGGTGGTGGCACCACAGATATTGCCGTTCTCTGTGATACAGGTGTCGTTGTAAGTGAATCTCTCCGTATAGGTGGAGATTCTTTTAACGAATCTATAATTCGTTATATTCGCCGGAAGAAGCGTCTTGTCATTGGTCCATTAACAGCTGAGAAGATTAAAATTTCTGTTGGTACTGTGGATCGCCGTGCTAAGGAACGTACTATAGAGGTACGTGGACGTGATGCGAGCTCTGGCTTGCCTAAGATGGTAGCGGTAAACTCTTTAGAGATTCAGCGTGCTTTAGAGGCACAAGTAATGAATATTTTAGAGGGCATTAAATCTATTTTAGAAAAAACGCCACCTGAACTTGTGGCTGCCATTAATGATCATGGTATCATCCTAACGGGTGGTGGTGCTCTTATCGATGGTTTAGACCGAGTTATAACACGCTCTATTGGCATTGCCGCATACCTTGTGGAATCTCCTCGATATGCTGTTATTAAAGGTGTTGCAAAGGCTCTTGATGAAATGTCACAACTTCGTGATACATTAGATGAGTTACAATGATATACGATTTTGATTTAAGATAAATGTAACGAAGTTACTAACTATGAGTTGACCATTATTTAATGGTTCCTCTATAGCTAGTAACTTCGTTTTTTAGTTTATATTTTTGAAATTTTCATCTTTATGATGTATACTATAGTAAAAGTATATTGTATAAAATTGATATAAAAATATGACCATTAATATGGTTTATCGTTGTAGAGGAATTATATATGAAACGATATCTATACATGACTTTTGCTGTTTTAGGTTTCTTAGGCAGCACTGTTCCTTATGCTGAAGCAGGTAATTTAACAGGGGTGCGCGTATCTAATCATGAAGGTACTAGTCGCATAGTTTTGGATGTATCTGAAATGCCCGTGTCTTGGACTCGCTCCTATAATGAAGCTACCCATGCTTTAACCCTTAACTTAGGGGGGACTACAAATGGTCTGACAGGGCCTATTAGTCAGAATGATACTAAGACCGGTGTTCTAAAAGGTATTGGTTTACAGCCAGTAAATGGAAGTTTACAAGTAACTTTAACGGCCAATAAGGATGTACAACATCATGAGTTTACTTTGGAAAAACCAACACGTATCGTTGTAGATCTATTTTCTAGCTATGCCCAACAGACGACAAAAGATATAAATAAATCTGTGGCGTACAGCAAGATTAATAACACAGTGCCTGAAGGTAAAATTCAAGCTTATGCTTTAACTGTAGATAATGATTCGCCTATGGTGGTAGCCCATGTTCCGGAAGGAAAAACGTTAGCTGCTGTCAGTCAGGCTCATACTGCTTTGATTGGAGCTAAGGTAAAAGGTGGTAGTTTTGAACGTCCTTATTCAGTAGCTAGCGATGGCACCATCGATTTAGAGCGTATCTCTAATCGTGGTACTTTGCGCTATACTCCGAATCGCGGTTATTTCATAGAAGAGAAAAAGCCATTATTACAAGCTAAAACGCAAAAAGAGAGCTTTATGATTACTGCTGTGAATTCTCCGCGCAAAGAGAACGCTTTGACCTTGTATACAAATGCTTATGGACCTTCTACGAAGACCAATGACTATGGTTACGAAGTGACTGTAGCCAATGGTAAGGTTACTAGTGGACAAAATGGTAACTCTAAATTAGGGGAAAACCAATATGTGTTATCTGGTCACGGTGAGGCTCGTGAGATTTTACGTAAGTTAAAGGTAGGAACACCTATTACGATTCAAAATCGTCCAGAGCTTGCTCAAGTAAGTACGACTGGTGGTGCTAGTCTACAAGTGGGGACAATGGTGATGAAAAATGGTCGCTATGTAGGGGCTGATTCATCTAATAATAAAGCACGTAGCTTTATTGGCACTACAAAAGATCATAACTTGGTTGTATTAGCTGTTGATAAAGCAGGGCTTCAATCTGTTGGTGTCACTCAAAAAGAAGGGGCAAAGCTATTATCTAAGCTTGGCGTAGTAGATGGTGCTGAGTTGTCTAACCAAGGTAGTGTGGACTTAGTTGTGAAAGATGAGTATGTACATAAATCATCTTCTTCTCCTACAAGCTATGAGGATATAGTAATCATAAAATGAATTCGTTGCATACAATTTTGTTTGAAAAATTGTTAATAATTTAGTATACTATACATACATAACTAATTTTGTAAAAGGAGGGATCGTTATGAAAAGAGTAGTGTTGGCCTTAGCTGCGCTAGGCATTCTAAGTGTTAGCTCTGTAATGGCGGCCCCTGTATCATACCAAAGTGTATTAACAGGTAAAGTTGCCTCTACAGTTTCTGTTGGCGCTTCTGTAACAGAAGGTCAAACATTGGTGACTGTCGAAACATTGGCTGGCCCTATGGCTGCAGCTAAATCTACTGTAACTGGTACTGTATCGGCGGTTAATGTTACAGTGGGTTCAGACGTTTCTCGTGATCAAATCGTTGTCACCGTAGAAAGTAAATAAAGGAGAGAAGGAATGAAGTTTTCTCATTCTTGGCGTCGGTATAGAAAAGCGATACTGGCGCTTTTCTTCTGTACTTCACTTACAGCTGCACAGGCTGTTGATTTCATGCCTGTCAATGATGTAACTACAGGTATGGAAGGTATTGCAAAAACTGTAATCGTAGGGGATACTATCTCCACCTTTGATGTAAAGGTGCTTGGTGTCATGAAGGATAAGGGCCCATCTGGTCATCTTATTTTGGCAAAATTCTCCGGTCCTGTTATGGAACAAACCGGCGGTATTGCTCACGGCATGAGTGGTAGCCCTGTATATATAAATGGCAAGCTAGTTGGCGCTGTTGCTTATGGCTGGGGGTTTGCAGATGGCACAATTGGGATGATTACTCCTATCGAGGATATGGTAAAACTATGGAATATTCCATACGAGAAGAATTTATCTAAACCTTGGGATGATACTCAATTGATACCACTTGGTACTCCGCTTATGGCCTATGGCTTTGATGCGGCATCCATGGATTACTTTAAATCCAAGTTGCCACAATATAAATATGAAACTTATGATACGGCCAGTGCTAGTGGTGATGAAATTGCAAAACCTCTAGAGGCTGGTGGTTCCGTAGCGGCATTATTGGTTGATGGAGACCTTAAATTAGGGGCTATTGGCACTGTTACGTATGTAGATGGTGAAAAAATCGTAGCCTTTGGTCATCCGTTCTTGAAGCACGGTTCTTCTAACTACTTTATGCATAATGCAAGTATTTTTACAGTAGTTAAAAGCTATAATGCAGCATTTAAACTTGGCTCTATGGGCCAAGAGGTGGGTTCTGTTACCGAAGATAGAGGGGCAGGCATCGCTGGTGTATCTGGCGTAATTGCTCATGGCATTCCATTGCGTTTCCATTTAAAAGACCGCGATATGGGCCGTGATAAGACCAGTTCTGTTAAGGTAGTAGAAGATAGCGAAATGACACCAACTTTAGCAGCTACATCCTTGTATAATATGTTAAATAAAACATTGGATCGTAGCGGCTCTGGTACGGCGACAATTTCCTATACTATTACGCCTAAAGGCAAAGAACACAAGCCGTTAACGCGAACAAATATGTTCTATAGCGCAGACTCTATTTCTGAGAAAGCTGTTGATGAGTTCTATAATGTTATCGATGTTCTAATGAATAACCGATTCATCAATTATGAAATTGCGGATATTACAGTTGAGACGGAAGTAACTCAAGATAAGAAAACAGCAAAGCTCATCGATGCGTCTGCATCATCTACCGTTGTTTCTCCTGGGGATACAATCGTTGTAGATGTAACATTAGAACCGTTCCGCGGTGAAAAGGTTGTTAAACAAATCTTCTTTAAGGTTCCTGAAGATCAAGCGATTGGTAAGTATACCTTAGAGGTGCGTGGCGGTGGAGAAATTCCATTGCCATATGTATTGGAAAAACAAAAATATAACTTAACAGATGAAATTCTGCGCCGTTTGAAAATTCATAAAGACTTTGATGAGCTTTACGATGAAATTCAAAAAACGGATACGAATAATCAAATCGTCGTAGAATTCTTGGAAGACGGCATTAGTTTAGTTGATGAAGACGGTTCTAAATCTGTTAAGAAAGCTAAAATCAAAGATGTTGAATCAAAACCTATGCCAGGGGATGTACAAAAGAAAACAGGTCAAGAAGACTTGAGCTCTGGCAAAGATGATGATAAAAAAATCGAAAAGACTGCCGTTGATACTGAGTACATCGTACAAGGCGATGGTCAATTTACGATTCATGTTATGAAACCAGCTGATCGTGATAAAGAACTTGCTAAACGGGTAAAAGAAGTTAAAAATCAGATTAAGATGGAACATAAATTAGAGTTGGAAGACCAAGCCAAGAAAGACAAAGCTGATAAAAAAGAAGCTAAAAAATCCGATAAAAAGGATGTAAAAAATTCCGATGAAAAGGAGTCCAAAGAGGCTGATAAAAAAGGCGAGTCTAAGGTGGATGGTACTAATTCAGCTGAATAAGTTAAGACTGTAAGGGGAATGGGTGAATCTGTTGAATTGGCTTGAATCGATAGGTAGAACCGTAATAAACGGCCTATCGCAGATGGGTAGTGCTACATTACTGGTGTGGCACACTATTAAACAACTAAAAATGATTAATCTGTGGCATGTGTTTCAGCAGATGGCTCACCTTGGGGTGGACTCATTGCCGATTATAAGCTTAACCTTGCTCTTTGCAGGCGCGGTTATGACTTTGCAGATCACAGATGTATTGATTACGTATGGCGCACAAAGCACAGTAGGTGGTCTTATGGCGGTGGCTATGGGACGTGAATTGGGGCCTATCTTAGTAGGTGTCGTACTCGCTGGCCGTGTAGGTGCTGCCATTACTGCAGAAATTGGCACTATGAAGGTAACAGAGCAAATTGATGCTCTTCGCGTTATGGCTGTTGATCCAGTAGGTTACCTCGTAGTTCCTCGTGTGGTTGCCTGCATGGTCATGGTTCCAATCTTGGCCTTTTACGGTGTGGTAATTGGTATTGCAGGTGGTTACTTTGTAGCTACTGTTATTAAAGGTTTGGCACCGAGCACATATTTAGACTCCATTCAAATGTTCTCTACTATTTCTGACTTTACATTAGGTTTAATTAAATCTAGTGTATTCGGCGCAGTTATTGCGTTGGTAGGTGCATATAAGGGGATGGAAACTAAAATGGGCGCAGAAGCAGTAGGCTTCTCCACAACTAGTTCTGTGGTGACTAGTATCATTTTAGTATTTGTATTAAATTACTTTTTATCTACTTTGTTATATTAGTAGAAGTTTTAGAGGGATTTATGATAGAACTACGCAATGTTGTAGTTGCCTATGAGTCGCGTGTGATTTTAGACTCCGTTAATCTCACTATTAATGATGGGGAAACACTAGTTATATTAGGTGGTAGTGGTAGTGGTAAAAGTACATTACTTCGATTGCTGATTGGCTTACAACGTCCTACATCGGGGCAGATTATCGTAGATGGCACAGATATAACAACATTATCTGAAGATGAATTTAATACAGTACGAAGAAAAATGGGCATGGTGTTCCAATACTCTGCTCTATTTGACTCTATGTCGGTGGGGGAAAACGTAGCCTTTGGTCTACGTCAGCATACGAAGTTAGGGGAAGACGAGATTAAACGCATTGTGGCAGAGCGACTCGACTGGGTCGGTCTTAAAGGATATGAATCCTATATGCCAAATGAATTATCTGGTGGTATGAAGAAGCGTGTTAGCTTGGCTCGCGCTATCGCACTAGATCCTAGTTTAATTCTTTATGATGAACCATCGTCTGGTTTGGATCCAATTACATCAGGTACAATTAGTATGTTGATAAAGGGGATGCAAAATCGGCTCGGTTGTACCTCTATCGTAGTAACACATGATATGCAATCTGCATTTTATGTAGCCGATCGCATAGCTTTACTTGATAAGGGGCGTTTTGTAGAAATTTCTGATACAATAGACTTTAAGAATTCTACAAATAAGAAGGTACAACAGTTTATTAATGGCGAAGCAGAACCGATTAACGTATCTGCGATGGGAGATATATAATGAAGTGGACGACGGAGGCCAAGGTAGGGGCTTTCACAATAATAGGTATAGCATTATTTATTGCAGGCATACTGTTCGTAGGTCGCATAGATATATGGGCTAAACCACAAATGACAATTACTGGCGATTTTGCCCAAGTAAATGGTTTAAAAAATGGCAACCAAGTTAAGTTTTCAGGCGTAGCCATTGGATCAGTTTCTGATATTGAAATTACACCACGTGGCGTTGTAGTCAAGATGAAACTTGATGAAAAAACACAGATTCCAAGTGATTCTATTTTCACATTAGGCTCTGATGGTTTCTTGGGTGATAAATATATTCAAATTTCACCGGGCCAATCTAAAGTATATTTACAAGATGGTGACTCTGTTAAAGGGGAAGGCATTGATGCTATGGATAAAGCCATGCAAAGTGCTCAGAAATTAATGGATGGCACCGAAAAAATGTTGCAGTCCATCAATAGTATCATTGGTGATCCGGCAACTCAAAATGCATTGAAATATTCCTTGCAATCTACTGCGACGATGGCTGATAATGCAGTAGCGATTACGCAAAATATGGCGGAGGTTACAGCGCAGCTAAATCAAGCGGCTCAGCAATTTAACGCTGATGGCAATGCAGGTAATGACATGCGTGCTATTTTGACGAATTTGAAACAAACTACGGATCGCGTAGATAATATGGCTCGTTCCATGGAGTCTACCGTAACAGATCCTAAAGCACAGGAAAATATTAAGGAAACATTACATAATACGGCACAAATTTCTGCGCGTATCAACAAATTGATGGGTGGTAAGGCGTACCAAACTGATGCAAATGGAAATGTTGTAGAGGTTGGTGCAAGTGAAAAAAAGTCTTCCCCTAAGGTTGAACCATCTGTAGATATGTTGTATAACACTAACGATAATGAATTCCGCATCAATGGTCGACTTCGTGCATTCAACGATAAAGGTATGGCTGAAATTGGCCTTTCCAATATTGGGGATGATACAAAATTTGATCTAAATGCAGGTAAATTTGTCAGTTCTAAATGGTTAGTGCGTGGTGGTATTTTTGAAAGTGAATTGGGTGTAGGCGTAGATTATAATTTACGTGGTCCTGTATCCTTGTCTGCTGCTATGTATGATCTTAATCATCGTAAATATCGTATTCGCAGTGATATACGTTTATATAAAGATACCTATGGCGTTATTCAAATGACCAGACCATTCAGCTCTACGAATGGAGGTACCTATTTCGGTATTAAACAAGTATTCTAATGACTAATACATTTACTCTTTATGAGTATGGAGGTACATATTATGAATAAAAAGGTATTATCCTTAGGCGTAATGCTCTCCTTAGCTACTACTGGTGTAATGGCTGCCGATAGCGTAACTACATCTGTTAATAATGGTGATCAACTCACTAAATATCAGAAAGAGGCTATTCAGTTAACACAAAAGCAATTGGCTAATAAAGCAGTTCAAGATAGCAAGACTTATGAACATGCACTAGCTCTTGATGAGATTCGTACTATTGATTTAGCATTGGCTAATAACCGTACTGCAAAACAAACTAAGTGGGGTTACGAGGCTGCAAAATCTGCAGTGAGTCAAGTGGCTGCTGGGAAAAACCCAAGTGTAAGCTATGGTTGGAGTGCTCAAAGAACTGGTGGAGATACTGGCAGTGGTAAGACTGGTAGCCATAATTTCTCTATTAGTGCGCCTGTATTCAATCCTCAACTTGATGCGAGCATTGATTCTGCTCGTTATACTCGTGAAGGTACTGGTGCTAGTTATGAAGAAGCCCTTCAACAAGCAAAATATGATGCTATCAGCGGCTACTATACATTGATTATGAACCGTAATCTTGTTGAGGTGGCTCAACAAGCGGTTAAAGACTATCAAGGTCATGTAACCAATGTAGAAGCACAATATAATGTAGGCTTAGTAGCAAGCTCTGATGTATTGGCTGCTAAAACTAATCTTGCTGGCTCTGAAACATCTCTTGTAAAAGCACAAAATACTGCGAATTTAGCAGAAGCAAGCTTGAACCAAGTTATTGCATATCCTGTACAAACGTCTATTACTACGGCAGAACATGATTTGCAATATAAGCCATATAATGTAACGTTAGAGCAAGCTAAAGCGTATGCTATGCTTCATCGATCCGCTCTTGTAAAATCTGCTCTCGATGTAAAATCTGCTGAAGAAGCTGTAAGATCTGCTAAAGCAGGTTATTTACCAACTGTAGCAGTGAAAGCTGGTCGTGGTTATATTGATCCAGATGGTTACTTTGGTACAAGCACAAAATCCTGGAGTGTAGGTGCTAGTGCATCTTGGAGCTTATGGGATGGTGGTGCTACACAAAATGCGATTAAAAAAGCAAATGCACAACTTGAACAAGCTAAAGAAGCTAACTTAGCAACTGTAGATGCTGTATTATTAGCCGTACAAAAAGCATACTTGAACTTGCGTTCTGCTGAACAAACTATTCAAAGTACACAAACTGCAGTAGCTCAAGGTCAAGAAAGCTTCCGTATTGCTACACTTCGCTATCGTGCAGGTGTTGGTACTAACCTTGACGTTCTCGATGCTGAAACTAAATTGACTACAGCTCGTAATAACTATGTACAAGCTCTTTATAATTACAACATAAGTATTGCAGCTCTTGAACAATTAACAGGTGTTCCTTTGAATACTCCAGTTGGTCAAGGTGCTGAGATTATTGCGAATAGTGGCGCCCTTGAACAATTGGCAAAACTTGGTAGCAACCAATAATATAATATGTAACAAAAAGACGACTTCGGTCGTCTTTTTTGTTACCATTTATATTTTATATGTGTGCTTCATATTGCTTTAGAATGGTTGTGCTATTGTATTAGCAATGTACTTATAGCAGAAATTGATTAATAAGAAATTATAATAGTTTTATAAAATTCATCTCTAAAACACTATGGTTATTACTGTGTCTGTGGTAAGATTAGTATATATATTTATATTATTCATAATGTGTATGGGAGTATCATTATGACCCGTAAAAAGTGGTGCCTTATAGGTGCAGCGATTTTAGGCTTATGTGGTGCTGGTGCCAGCATCAATCCTATCGCCCAAACTTATGTAGCACCTATGGTTAAAGAACAAGTAAATAATGCCATAAACGGATCTGTAAACTATGATTCTCTACGTATTAATTGGAATGGTGATGTAGTTCTAACGGACGTTACTATTAAAGATAGAGATGATCATTTAGTAGGGACTGCACGAGAGGTAGCAGTAGGGGTTAAGCTATCTGCTTTGCCTAGTATTATTACAAGTAATACATCAGGGGCAACGGCTATTTCAAGTGTGATTGTAGAGGCGCCAGATCTTCATATCTGGCAGCTAGCTGATGGATCGTGGAGTGTAGAAAAGTTAGTAAAACCATCTGACCCTAATAAGTCGGGCAGCTTTGATGGTTCTATTACGATAAATGATGGTCGCCTAGCTGTACGAACCAAAGATGGAATAAAGAGACATGTAGAAAATCTTGATGGTACTATAGCACTTAATATGGGTGGAATGTCTAAAGGAGCATTTACTGCTGATGTAGATGGCTCCGCTGTTGTACTAAATGGCAACATTGATATGGACAATGTATCCAATTTCGATCTCTTTGTACAAGCAGATGAAATTGATACGGCTGGTATCATGAGTTTTATACCACTTCGTAAAGATATATCTGTAACGGGTGGGAAATTACAAGACTTACATCTCAATGTTAAAAGCGAAGATGGCAATTACATCATGAGTGGTAATGTGGGCTTTAAAGGCTTAACAGGTACTTATAAGCGTGGTAATACTATTTATAATATTACCGATGGCACAGGCCGCATTATGCTAAATCATGACCAAATCGTTATTAGTCGTAGCTCTTGGCGTGTTAATGATCAAGTCGCCAAGGTTAATGGTCTTGTTATACTAGGTAAAGAGGAAGAGTATCTAAACCTTAATGTTGTAGCCGATAAGGTTACTTTAGAAGCGCTTACCGATGTAGGTGTAACTGGTGTTATCGGTGGCCGTGCACATATTGGGGGCACAACGGTAGCCCCTCATGTAGATGCTGCGATTAGCAGTGATGGTATTTCTTATAAAGGTTACTATATTGATCGCGTACAAGGCGATATTGTCTATGACGATGGATTAGTACGCCTTGAAAATACTCGTCTGTCAGTTGGTGAAGGTAATGCAAAGGTCAATGGTAAATATGTAGTTGATACAGGCGACTTTGATGCTACGGTAAAGGCCCAGAACTTACCGTTAGACACTTTCACAAAAGATATGTCCACCCCTGTTACAGGTAATGTGGATGGCGAGGTTCGTATCTTAGGTAAAAATAATCAAGTTACCGATGTAGTAGGCGCAGTTGAAGGGCGTCAAATTGGCATTCGTGGTGTAGTAGTTGATGCGGTAAAAGCTAATTTTACCCATAGTGATAATCGAACTAATCTTACTCTTGTAGGCAATATTGGGGATGGTGCGTTTAGCGGATATGGGTATATCCAAAATGGTAATGTAGATGCTACTATTTCCGGTAATGCATTACCATTGACGTCGTTAAGCCCTATTATTGGACAAGATGTAGATGGTACGTTGAATACGTCTATTACGATAAAAGGTGCTCTCGATAATCCAAATGTTAACGGTACTGTATGGGGCCAAGAGGTTCACTATAAAGGGACGCGATTTGATAATATCCATGGCGATATTCAGCTAGATAATCATGTTCTTACCATTACAAATGGCCATGTTGGAGATGCCAGTGGCGGCTATGATGTAACGGGCTGGTACAACATTAATACTGATGCATTAGACTTAAATGCACGGGCTCGTGCAGTACGTATTGAAAATTTAATCCGTACAGTTACAGATATTCCAATTACAGGTTGGTTTGAAACAGATAATCATATTACCGGTACTGCGGCGAATCCTATTGTAGAAGGTCGAGCTCATTTATGGGACGGTTCTGCCTATGGCAAGCTCGTAACTAATGCCTTTGCAAAATATAATTATAAGAATGATATATTAGAGCTGTATCGATTTGATATCGAAGGTTATGGTGCAACTATTACTGGTGGAGGTACAATCTCTAAAGACGCCATTAATGTTGACTTTGAAGGTAAAAAAATTGATATGGGCAGATTGCTCATCAATACAGACTATAAAGTTGATGGTTTATTATCAGGGCGTGGGATTATCACCGGTTCTATGGATAACCCTCAATTTAATGGATATATTTTATCTGATGCATTATCGATTAATGGGGAATTATTAAATGATATTCATGGCCATGTGTATGCAGATAAAACAGTAGTGAATGTACAAGACTTTACCTTTGCTGAAAAAGATGGTGGTCGTTATGTTGCTAAAGGCGGCATGAAGCTCGATGATAGTAAACAGCTATTTGGCGTGTTAGATGTTACTAATGGTAGTGTAAATAATTTACTAAACTTATTAGATCGTTCCAATGAACATCTTGATGGCAAGCTAAATGGCTCTGTAGAAATTGGTGGTACAAAGGATAATCCGAGTGTTAATGTAGTAGGTAAGATTAGCGATGTAAGTATTGATGACAAAGTTGTAGGTGATGCAACTCTCAATGCTAGCCTTGCAAACCGTAAGTTCAAAATTACAACCTTAAAATTACCTGTTGACCAAGGGCTCATCGCTATGGGGGGTACGCTCGATCTCGATGGACAAGCAGATTTACAGGTCGCATTAAAAGATGTTGATATTGTACCGTTCTTGCCATTAGTAGGTAAGGATATTCAAGCTACAGGCTGGGTAACAGGCGTTATAAATGTTTCTGGAGAAACGAAAAACCCTAAAGTAGAATTGTCTGGTGCTGTAGAGTCGGGCTCCTTTAATGGTATTGGTATCGACGAAGGCTTTGCGTTGGCTACTATGCAAGATCAAGTCATTCAGATTCAGCGAATTCAAGGTGCTAAAAGTGGTTACAAGCTAAGCATCTACGGTAAGGTTCCGTTAGCGGCTATCTATACGTCTGGTTATATTCCAGCAAATGATAGCAAGTCCATGGATGTAACCATTGACTTTAATGAAGCTGATATGGCTGTTATTCCGCTTGTTACGACGAGTGTAAAAAATGCAACAGGTCCATTAAAAGGCGTTATTAGACTTACTGGTACTATCGATCAACCTGAAGCCTATGGTACAGTTTCAGTTCGCAATGGTACGATGAAGCTAGCTAGTGTGGAAAATGAAATCACAGGAATTGATGGAGATTTAATTTTCTCTGGTCAACAAGGTGACTTCCAATCTCGTATTAATATGGGTAAAGGTTCTGCAGGTTTAGCTGCTAAGGTAAATTGGTCTGGTCATGAGCTTACCAACTATAAGGCTGCCGTTCAACTTGATGGACTCGATGTTCGTAGCGAATATGTAAGAGGCCCATTAAATGGTGAACTTTATATTGCGGAACGTGATGGATTACCTACCTTGATAGGTAATTTGGACCTAGAAAACATCCAATTTAAGATTCCTCTTTCCTTGCAGTCTAGTGAAAGTGGCACCAACATGGGTGTAGATGTTAATATTCATGCTGGCAAGGGCGTACGCTTGTATGATCGTACGTTGTATAACATGTTTATCGGTGGTGATGTTCATTTCGGTGGTACATTGCAAAACCCAACTGCTAGTGGTCAATTTGATGTAAGAAATGGTACGTTCAAATACTTGAGCCATGTATTTAATATTACAAAGGGGAATGCACACTTTGTAGGTGGCTCCTATTTGCCAAACTTACAATTAGAGGCTGAAACGAATGTAAGTAACTACAATATTATGCTTGGTGTAAAAGGGACTGTAGACCATATGGATCTTACTTTGTCGTCTAATCCTAGTTTGTCTAGAAAGCAAATTATTTCCATGTTAACCTTTGGTCGAGGTGCAGATTCTAATAGTAGTACATTGACAAATGATGATGTGAATGCTGTAGCTACAGCAGGCTTACAAATGTTTGCCTTTGGCTATGTACAAGATGCATTACAAAATACCTTAGGGTTGGATCGGATTAACATCACTACTGGATCTATTGATCCTGATGAACCGACGAATAAGGACACGGCTAGTAACTACAATATAGAAATTGGTAAGTATGTGTTGCCGAAAGTTATGTTGACCTATTCTCAAGGTATTAATAACAAGCAAAATAAATATGGTATAGAGTATTCTGTTAAACGAAACCTCAAGTTCACTGGATGGCGCACATCTCAAGGGAACAATTATATCGGTGGTCGTTGGACACGAAGCTTCTAAGTGTGTGGCTAGAATGTGTAAACCCCATAGGTATGCACATTCTAGTCATATTAATTTCATAAAATTTGTTTATAGTAGTACTCATTCCACGTAATTTATGCTATAATAATAAAGATTTATTAGTCTTTATAAAACAAGATGTAAACTCTTTATGGGGATGAGTTCTAGGAGGAATTTATGTTTAAACCAAAAGCCTATAAAAGTATGCTTGCAGCGTCCGTGTTGACGGCTGTCATGGGGACAGGCAGTGTATTTGCTGCTGAGGTACAAGCTGGCTATACTCCAGATTTAAATAGCACAACAACGACTAATGCTGCTACTACTAATGATGCAGCGACTACACAAGCTGTTTATAATGCTGATGCAGCTACACCTGCAACAACACAAGATGAGACTGATGCAGCTATTTTAGCAGCACGTGGTGATACAACTGTATCTAGCGACGGTACTGTAGTTAAAGGTTCTGACGGAACTGTTACCGTTAATAATGCTGCTTTAAAAACTGATGATAAACAAGTAAAAATGGTATCTAAAACTACTGGTGGTACTGACCTTGATAAGGCTGCTGAAAATGGCCAAACTCAAGCTGTTACAACAGTAGAGGCGCAATATGTTTCTTCTGCTAGTGCAGAATCTGTAAATCCATATGTAGGTAAATTGATTACTGGTTTATCTATTTCTGGTGTTACAGCGCAGCAACAAGCGGACTTATTGCCTATTTTGACTGAACGAGTGGGCGATGCTGTATCCGTTGATGGCGTATTTAGAGACGTAACTAATCTTGGCAATACAGGTTATTTCTCCGAAGTTAACCCTGTGTTCACAACAGTACCTGAAGGCGTTAAATTGGACTTTGCTGTAACAGTAAATCCAATTACTACAGGCGTATCCTTCGAAGGTAATACTGTTTACACATCCGAAGTATTGACTAAGTTCATGGATATCCAACCTGGTCAAGTTCTTAACTCTGTATACGTTGGTCAAAAAATTCAAGGTATCAACGCTGCATACGCTCGTGATGGTTACATGTTAGCTCACGTTGATGGCATCCGTGTAGATGACCAAGGCATGCTTCATGTACATATCGTAGAAGGCATTGTAGAGGATATCATTCCTGCTGGTAATAAGAAAACTCGCGATAAAGTTATTACTCGTGAATTTGTTCAAAAGAAAGGTAAACCTTTCAACAAATTCTTGGTACGTCGTTCCGTAGAACGCGTATACAACTTAGGCTTCTTTGACGATGTAAACGTTCGTATGTTACCTGGCGAACAAGATCCTAACAATGTAATCATTGAAATCGATGTATTAGAACATAAAACTGGTACTATTACATTAGGTGCTGGCTACTCCAAATCTGACGGCTTGATGGGTATCATTGAGTTCGGCGAAGAAAACTTCCGCGGTACTGGTGATAAATTTAAAGTTCACTGGGAAATTGGTGGTAAGAAAAAATACAAAAACTACCAAATTTCTTACTTAAAACCTTGGATTGATAGTAAAGGTACATCCCTTGGTTTCTCCTTCTTCAACCGTGAAGATGAATATACAGATTACAACGAAGATGGTAATGAAGTAGCAGAATACAATAAGAAATCTCGTGGTTTTAATATTTCCTTCGGTCGTCAAACTGGGGAATATACTCGTGATTATTTGACATTAGAATCCCGTAAAGATACATATAAATGGGATAGTGATGATAGTTCCGGTTACCGTTATGATACAGATGCTATTTCTAATACAACTGGTAGTGGCAATGATTGGAATAACACAAATCCAAAAACGGGTGGTAGTTGGAATTTTGCGTCCAATAATTATGTAAAAAATAACTTTGGCCGTATTAACTCCATTACATGGCAAAAAGTATACGATTCCCGCGATAATATTTATGATCCAACACGTGGTCGTCGTATTTCCTATACAGCACAATGGGCTGGTCATGGCTTAGGCGGTGATTTTGACTTCTATAAATTCACAGCTGAAACACGTATGTATAAAAAACTAGGTGCTAAAAATGTATTGGCATTCCGCGCACGTGGTGGTTTTATCCAAGGTGATGCACCTTACAGCCAATTGTTCACATTGGGTGGTGCTGATTCTTTACGTGGTTACGAAGATGATCAATTCCGTGGTAAGTACATGTACAATGCTACATTGGAATTCCGCTTCCCAATCGTTAAAAAGGTTAGTGGCGTATTGTTCACTGATATCGGTGATGCATGGGATGCACCAAATGTTACATGGTACAACAGCAAGAAAACATTTAACTATGGCGTTGGTGCAGGTGTTCGTGTTACAACCCCAATCGGTCCTGTTAAACTTGACTATGGCGTGGGTAAACACAAAAATAAATTCCACTTCAGCTTCGGTACACAATTCTAATATAGTAAAAGTATATGGTGGAGGCCTCTTTTCGGAGAGGCTTTCACCAATATCTCTATATGGCATCCTATGATGCAATAATTTACAGAAAAATTTATAGAAATGAGGGCACTCTATTATGATGCGAATGATGAATAACAAGGCGAATGTGAAGATTTTTTCCATCGTCATTGCTACCGTATTTATTATCGGTATTGGTGCATTAGCATATACTCAAATGGCTACGCCTAGTGGTAATGGTGGGGCTAGTACAATTGGTGTTATCGATACATCTCGTATGATGTCTCAAGATAATCCATTGTTTGTGTCTGCCGCACAAGAGTTCATGAGTTATCAAAGTCAATTACAACAAGAAACTCAAGCTAAAATTGATGCAGCACAAGATGATGCGACGAAACAAAAGTTAGTAGAAGAAATGCGTCAAAACTTGGCTAAAAAAGACCAAGAAATTGCTAAATCTATTCAAGATAAAGCTATGGAAGCAGCAAAAGCTGTTGGTGATGGTAAAGGTTTAAGCGTTGTTATGTCTAAAGATACTGTATTATACGGTGGCGTAGATATTACAGATCAAGTGTTGAAAAAATTAGCTGGCGATGCAAAAAAATAAGATGTAGTTCTATGTAAGGGAGAACGACAATGGACGGGAAAAAACGATATATAGGATTAGTCATATTTCTCGTTGCTGCAATAAGTGCTATGGTTTGGGCCTATGGGTTTGTAACAAATCGCCAACAAGGTCCAGATGGGGTATCCATAGGTGTTGTGCGTATTGATGATGTATTAGAGTTTAATCCATCTTATGAGGATTATAAGCAGGCTAAAAATGAGTTAGAACTTTTACAACGTCAATATGAACTTGAACAACAAGCCTTAAATGCCAAGTCGGAGACACAAGATGAACAGTTGAAAACACTTGCACTGGATTCAACCTTGTCAGATGCTCTTACGGTGGAATTGCAAACTCGTATTGCAACAAAAGAAAATGAATTAAATCAGCAATTAAATGCTAAGCGTAACGAATTGACTCAAAAATATTTAGCTGAGTTAAAAGTAAGTACTAACGAATATGATCTAGAAATCGTAAACCTTCAATTAGACTTATATGCTTATGATGCTCGTGTATATATTGACGATGCACAAAAGGCAGCCGCTATGGATGAAAAAGCCAAGAAAGAAGAACGATTAAAAGAGTTATTAGCTAAACGAAAACCATCGAATCTCGATGTGGATTCTATAAAAGCAAAGGTACAGGCTGAGCTTGCTCCAATGCAACAAAAAGGACAAGAGGAACTCAACCAATATGCGGCATCTCTACAGAAGGAGTTAGCTGAAAAACGAGATACTATGGTGCAACAACAAGCACAAGCTATCATTGTTAATAACAACCTTCCTGTAGCGCAAGAGTGGAATGATACGTGGGCGAAAAAACTTTCTGATAAAGAGGCAGAAGTAAGCGCTATTCATGAAGCTATTTTGGAAGATGTACGCATGCGCGTAGCTGTAATTGCAAAAGAACAACATTTAGATTTAGTCATCATTGATGATGGTGGCAATATTAAAGGACTTGATATTACTGATGCTGTTAAGGCATCCTATCGAGTTCAATAAGGAGTTATATAATGAATAAACGTATTAAATCTTTAGTATTGAGTGCAACTTTAGTGGCTTCTATGGCAATTTTAGGTGGTTGTGGTTCCAATAATATCGGTTATGTTGATACAATGAAAGTAGCTAACAGCACTGAAAAAGGTATTGAAATTACTAAAGAAATTAACGCTAAAAAAGCTGAGTTGAATAAAAAAATTGAAGCTGCTGACGATGCATCTAAACAAAATGTATATAACCAAGCATCTCAAGAGTTAACTGCTTTCACAAATGCAAAAGCACAAGAATATCGTCAATATCAAGAACAAAAAATTAATGAACTTGTAAAAGAGAAAAAACTTGATGTAGTGATTGAAAAAGGTGCTGTCGTAGGCGGTGGATCTGATGTAACTGAAGACTTGATCACAAAAATGGGTAAAGCATCTGAAGCTCAAATTAAAGAAGCTGAAGCGGCTGCAAAAGCTGAAGAGCAACAAGAAGCTCAACAAAATGCTCAACAAGCAGGTCAAGCTACAGCAGTTACTACTGAAAACGCACAATAATTAAGGATTATCACAGGGGGAGGAGTTTACCTTGGAAAAAACTTTACAGGAACTCGCAACATTGGTAGGCGGTCGCGTTGTAGGCGATGAGTCTATTGTCATTACTGAGACACGTGGCTTTGAACAAGCTGTTAAACAATCCATCACTTTTGCTATTGGTGAATATGTTGAACATATTGCATTATGCCAAGCGGGTGCTGTTATCGTTGAATCTGAAGTGAAAGATGCACCGATGGCACAAATCGTAGTCGATAATGCAAAAGCAGCATTTGCACAAGTGTTAGAACTCTTCCATCCACCTGTTGTAGTACCACGTGAAGTACATAGTACTGCAATTATTGGCAATAATGTAACTCTTGGTAAAAATGTAGCTATTGGTGCCTATTGCGTTATTAATGATAATGCAGTTATCGGTGATAATGTAACGATTCGTCCTTATGTATATATTGGTCATAATGTGCGTATCGGTGAAGATTCCGATATTTATGCAGGTGCTATTGTACATGAAAACTGTATTTTAGGTAAACGCGTTGTATTGCGCGCTAAAGCAGTTATCGGTGGCGAAGGCTTTGGCTTTGCTACAGAAAATGGTGTTCATACTCACATTCCTCAAGTAGGCAATGTTATCCTCGAGGATGATGTAGAAATCGGCTCCTGCACTACCATTGACAATGCGACTATGGGATCTACATTGGTGCGTCGTGGTACAAAAATAGACAATCTTGTTCACCTTGGACATAATGTTGAAATCGGTGAAGATTGCTTCTTGATTGCTCAAGTTGGTATTGCAGGCAGTACAAAATGTGGTAATCATGTAATCTTTGCAGGTCAAACAGGTTGTACTGGTCATATTACAATTGGTGATAATGTACAATTTGCTGGTAAAACAGGTATTACTGGTAATGTACCATCTAATTCCATCATGGCTGGTTATCCAATGAGACCTCATAAAGAGTGGTTAAAATTGGCGGCCTATGAAAATCGTTTGCCAGATATGGTGAAAACTGTAAAACAATTACAAAAAGAAATTGATGCTTTAAAAGCACAGCTTAAGGAGAGCTAATAATCCATGTATAGGTTTATGAAAATCTTTAGTGCCTTTATTTGCTTATTACCTAAAGGTTTGCAATATGCTATTGGTACATTGCTTGGTGAAATTGCGTGGCTAGCGGTACCGCCAAAGCGCAAGCGTCTAGCAATAGGCCAAATTCTATTCTGTAATATTACGGATGATCCTAAAGAAGCTCGTCGTATTGCTAAAGCTAGTACAACTCGCTTTGGACGTATGATTATTGATGTATTGCGATATCCTGAAATTAAGGATGGCGCATACAAAGATATGGTAGAGTTTATTAATCGTGAGTACTTAGATGATGCTTTGGAGAATGGCCGTGGAGCTATCTTAGCAGCTGTTCATAGCGGTAACTGGGAATTGCTTGGCGGTGTACTCGCCTCTGAAGGCTATCCATTGATTTCTGTAGCCATGAAACAAAATGGTGATGCAGACAAGTTTATCAATGAATATCGTCGTATTATGCACCAGCATGTAACGTATAAATCTGGTGTACGTGAAATGATTAATGAACTTAAAAAAGGTGCTTTTTTAGGTCTTATCATGGACCAAGATCCTGGTGATGATGGTGTACTTGTACCTTTCTTTGGTTACGAAACACTAACTGCTGCTGGTCCTGCAGTGTTGGCTCGTATGCAAGATGTACCAATTATCTTTGTGACTATTCATTATAGTCCATACTCTGGAAAACATGAGATTGAAGTTCATCCACCGATTTATGTAGAGCGTACAGATGATAAAAAACGTGATATAGCTGTAACTACAACTTTACTTAATGAGTTTATTGAAGACTATATTAGACGTTATCCTGAAGATTGGTTCTGGCTTCACAACCGTTGGAAGTGGACTCGTCGTTTCTATGGTGAACAAATAGAAACACCACCTGATGTATACCAATAATAAATTATTATAGAGAGATTTTATTTGTGCAATTTAAGGAATATTCTAAATAGAACTGATTCCTAGGGCATAGATGAAATCTCTTTTTATTTTGGGAATTATTACGCAGTATTTAAAAATAGGCTATTATAATTTTAAAGAATAAGAATAGGCTTTCAAAATAGCGTAATATGTGGTAAATTTCTTGTAACACCTATGCAAATAGGGTATAATACATATTGGTGTATAGTAAACGTGAATTCAGATTATGAAAGGACATTCTTATGAGTAAGCCCCAACAAACAATAGAAAAGGCTGTTTCATATCAAGGGATTGGCCTTCATAGCGGTGAACCAGTACATATGGTTTTCAGACCTGCACCTGAAGATACAGGAATTGTGTTTGTCCGCACGGACATTGAAGGACATCCTTCTGTGCGAGCACACATTGATAATGTGACGAACACTATGCGCGCTACCACATTGGAAAATGGTGAGGCAAAGGTATTCACTGTAGAACATGTGATGGCAGCGTTCAGTGCTATGAATATTGATAACTGTTATATTGAAATGGATTCTCCAGAGCCTCCTGTAGGTGATGGTAGTAGTGCTGTTTTTGTTAGTCTCATAGAAGAGGCTGGCATTGTAGAACAAACAGCGCCGCGTCATGTGTATAAAGTGACTCGGTCCCATGCTGTTTATGATGGAGACCGTTTTGTTGTGATTTTGCCATATGATGGATATCGTATGACTTTCACATCTATTAACAGTCATCCGTTGCTTGGCACACAACAATGTGATTTTGAAGTATCCCCTGAATATTTCAAAGAACATATTGGATCTGCTAGGACTATCGGATTTATGAAAGAGTTAGAACAATTACAGGCCATGGGCCTTGCAAAAGGCGGTAGCCTAGATAATGCATTAGTCTATGATGATGAGAAATGTTTATCTGTACCACGCTTTGATGACGAATTAGTTCGACATAAGGCGTTAGATGTTATAGGTGACTTATTCTTATTAGGACCGATTGAAGGTCATGTAATTGCTTTGAAATCGAGTCATGAACTTAATTCTAGATTGGCTCGCAGTATAATGGAAGAAATAAGGGAGACACAGCCATGATTCTTAATCACGAAGACATTTTAGAAATTTTACCTCATCGTTACCCAATGCTTTTGGTAGATCGTATTGTTGAGTTAGAACCTATGAAACGTGCTGTGGGTATTAAAAATGCTACATTCAACGAATTGTTCTTCCAAGGTCACTTCCCAGGTAATCCAGTAATGCCAGGTGTATTGCTTACAGAAGCAATTGCTCAAGTTGGTGGTATTGCTTTATTGTACCCAGAAGAAAACCGCGGTCTTACTCCGATGTTTACAGGTATTGATAAAGTACGTTTCCGT
>NZ_CAKPTN010000006.1 GCF_934190855.1 uncultured Veillonella sp.
CTGAGTTAAACTGTGGCAAGATTGCTACTGTAAGTGGTCGCTACTATGCGATGGACCGCGATAATCGTTGGGATCGAGTAGAGTTGGCATACAATGCCATCGTACATGGTCAAGGCGAAACGGCAAGTTCTGCTTGTGAAGCGGTACAACAGTCTTATGATAAAGATGCGGCAGATGAGTTCGTTCTTCCTACAGTCATTGATGCTGAAGGGACTATCAAAGATGGAGATGCAGTTATCTTCTGTAATTTCCGTCCAGACCGGGGCCGTGAACTTACGAAAGCCTTAGTGTTGCCTGACTTTGATGGCTTTAAACGGGAACAACTATCCTTGTATATGGCGACTATGACCAAGTATGAAGATGGTTTGCCAGTTCATATCGTATACGAAAAAGATACCTTATCTGAAACATTAGGCGAAGTACTAAGTGCTGGTGGTTATCGTCAATTGCGCATCGCTGAAACAGAGAAATATGCCCATGTGACGTATTTCTTCAACGGCGGTAAAGAGGAACCATTTGAAGGTGAGGATCGTGTCCTTGTAAAATCTCCTCAAGTGGCTACCTATGATTTACAGCCTGAGATGAGCGCTTATGAAGTGACTGATAAGGTTGTACAAGCTATTCAAGATGAAACGTATGACATGATTATCTTGAACTTTGCAAATCCAGATATGGTTGGTCATACAGGTAGCTTTGAAGCAGCTGTTAAAGCGATTCAAGCGGTTGATACTTGCTTAAGTCGCATTGTAGATGCCATTCGCAGTAAAAATGGTCATCTGTTGATTACCGCAGATCATGGTAATGCAGAGCTCATGGTTAACCATGAAACTGGTAAAGTGCATACGGCGCATACAACGAACCTAGTTCCTTTAATTTTAATGAGCGACACACTTAAAACAGCTACCTTAGAAGCTGGTAAATTATGTGATATTGCTCCTACATTATTAGACTTGGCTGGCATAGAACAACCAAGTGCTATGACAGGTCATAGTTTAGTACATAAAGCATAAAATTAAGGTCTAACTTTCACTATAGTTAGACACAATCGATACATAGTGGTGGAAGGTTTTGAAGACCCCCACATTAGATTTATGAGGTGATAAAATGGCAGTAATTGAACAAGTCATTGCAAGAGAGATTTTAGATTCCCGCGGCAATCCAACCGTTGAAGTTGAAGTATGTTTAGAAGATGGCACTATTGCTACAGCAGCCGTTCCGTCTGGTGCTTCTACTGGTATGTTTGAAGCCGTAGAATTACGAGATGGCGATAAATCCCGTTACCTTGGTAAAGGTGTTTTGAAAGCTATTGACAATGTAAATGCTAAAATCGGTCCTGCACTTATCGGTTATGATGCTACAGAACAAGTGGCTATCGATAACTTGATGTTGAAGTTAGACGGCACAGATAATAAATCTAACCTTGGTGCTACCGCAATCCTTGGTGTATCCATGGCAGTAGCTCGTGCGGCAGCTGAATCTTTGGATTTGCCATTATTTGCATACCTTGGCGGTTTCAACGCAAAAGAGTTGCCAGTTCCTATGATGAACATTTTGAACGGCGGCGCACATGCGGATAACAACGTAGACATTCAAGAATTCATGATCATGCCTGTTGGCGCTGAATCCTTCGCTGAAGCTCTTCGCAGCTGTGCAGAAGTATATCATACATTGAAATCCGTACTTCATAGCAAAGGTCTTAGCACTGCCGTAGGCGATGAAGGTGGTTTTGCTCCTAACTTGGCATCCAACGAAGAAGCATTGGAAGTAATCTGTGAAGCTATTAAAGCAGCTGGTTACGAGCCTGGTAAAGACTTCAAATTAGCTCTTGACTCTGCATCTTCTGAATTCTACGAAGATGGTAAATACAATCTTGCTGGCGAAGGCAAAGTTAAAACAGCTGCTGAAATGGTAGACTTCTATGAGTACCTAGTAGGCAAATACCCAATCGTATCCATCGAAGATGGTCTTGCTGAAGAAGATTGGGAAGGCTGGAAATTGTTAACAGATCGCCTTGGCGACCGCGTACAACTCGTTGGTGACGATTTATTCGTAACTAACACAAAACGTTTGGCACGTGGTATTGAGCTTGGTGTAGGTAACTCCATTCTTGTAAAAGTTAACCAAATCGGTACCCTCACTGAAGCTTTCGACGCTATGGAACTTGCTAAACGCGCTGGTTACACATGCGTAGTATCTCACCGCTCTGGCGAAACAGAAGATACATTCATCGCTGATATTGCTGTAGCTGTAAATGCTGGTCAAATTAAGACTGGTGCACCAGCTCGCTCTGAACGTGTAGCAAAATACAATCAATTGCTTCGCATTGAAGAAATGTTATACGAAACAGCTCAATATAAAGGTAACGACGTTTTTTATAACTTAAAATAAGATACGTTATATCTAATAGTCCAATAAGGGCGCCCTTCGGGGCGCCTTTTTTCAATGTCTAAAATGTAAAAGTTTTCGCTTCGTGGATTTTTAAAAATAAAAGAGGATTTATCAAGGGTGTGTCGAAACCTATAACGCCATACGCTAGTGTGAGGTAAAAACATACCGCAAGGTATTGGAGGTGACCATGTATGTAGACGTGACATTAGACGATATTATTTTGCATGCCTTAGAACATCATGTGAGCGACATTCATTTTGACCCTGTTAAAAGTGGAGTCCATGTTCGACTACGACAAGATGGGGTGCTAGAAAATTACATGACAGTATCTAATGAAGAGGCGGAGCTTATTATTAACCGCATCAAGGTATGTAGTTCATTAGATATTAGTGAAAAAAGATTGCCTCAAGACGGTCGTTGGGCTTGGAGTCATAAAGATAAAGCTGTAACAATGCGCGTGTCTACGTTGCCTAGCTTATATGGAGAGACTTTAGTTTGTCGCCTTATGGGAAATGAAGGGAGTCATAAAGACCTTAAAGCTTTAGGCATGCGAACAGATATTTTTGAACACATAGCACAATTACTAAAACGTCCTTATGGGTTGTTGCTCATCTGTGGACCAACGGGTAGTGGCAAGACGGCGACTCTCTATGCAATGCTACGCATGTTAAATCTAGAGGAAACAAAGCTCATATGTCTCGAAGATCCTGTAGAGGCAGAAATTAAAGGGGCCATCCAAATTGGTATTAACGAGAAGATTGGGTTTACCTTTGCAAAAGGTCTTAGATCTGTACTACGCCAAGATCCCGATACGATTATGATTGGTGAGATTAGGGATAAGGAGACCGCGGAGCTCGCCGTTAAAGCCGCTTTAACGGGACATCGCGTATTGTCTACCATTCATACTAATACTGCTATGGGCGTAGTAACGCGCCTCATGGATATGGGGGTAGAACCATATTTAATAAAAGCTACCTTAATGGGGGCTATTGCACAACGGCTAGTTAGAAAATTCGATGGTACAGCGTATCATGGGCGGACAGCCCTCTTTGAATATTTAGAGATACCTGCTAATTCGGCCCACTGGGACCAATTAGAAACACATTTACTACTATCATTAGAGGATTCTGCTCGTGAGGCCGTATCTAACCATGTTACATCTATAGAGGAGGTGCATCGTTGTGGACTCATGCTGTAACAGTGAAAGTTTAGAAACTATTGTAGAACAAGCTATACACTTATCATCAACAGATATTCATCTACAATGTGGGCAACCTATATATTTGCGACATGGTGATGGATTGAAGGCTACTAATTTTATATGTACAACAAACTTAATCGAAGATATTTTACGACGTTGTGGTATAGCCTCCTATGAATGGCAATCCCTTGATGAAGCATGTTCTTGTTGTGGTGTGCGCATTCGCGTCCATCTATATCGGGCTAATCAAACCATATGTGGGACCTTACGATTACTCTGTCATCAACAACTTTCATTAGATGATAACAGTGAAGGTCAACTGCTACAAAAATTATGTGAGGCCCATGATGGTTTATTGCTAGTTTGTGGACCTACGGGTAGCGGGAAAAGCTTCACCTTAGCTTGTTGTATCGACTATATCAATCAGACAATGGAGCGTCATATCATCACCTTAGAAGATCCTATTGAGTTTGAATTTAAACCTAAAAAGTCTTTAATTCATCAAAGACAATTAGGGGCAGATATCAAGTCTATGTCTGATGGTATTCGAGATGCACTGCGGGAGGACCCAGATGTCATTATGGTAGGGGAACTGCGTGATCGAGAAACCTTAGAGGCTGCACTGCACGCAGCAGAGACGGGGCATCTTGTGATGGCTACTATGCATACACAGCGAGCCGTAATGGCTGTTCATCGCATGATATCTCTTTTCCCAGGAGAGCAACAAGAAGAGGTACGCAGTCAAATATCTCAAGTGTTACGTGCCGTTATATGTCAAAGGCTTCTTAGATGGAATAAGAAGTTCATTACCATTCGTGATATTTTGCTAAATACCCATGCTGTAGCAAATTTAATTCGCACCCGTAAAGAACCTCAAATTATTTCCATTCAAGAAACACAATTACCTATGAAAACACTAGAAATGGCTGTGCGAGATGTGAAGGCACAATATGGTTCTCAACAACAACTACATACGCTATTAGATCAACAATTATCGTAGGTGAAGATATGGAGGCTTATACATATGTCGTAAAAAATGAAAATAATGAAACAGAGAAAGGTTTGATGTGGGGCGATTCAGAACAGGAGATTGCTACGCGGCTAAAACGCGATGGATACAAGATTTATAGAATATCTTTACAAGTAGAAAAGAAGAAACATAAATGGAATCATACTATGGTGGTAGATGTGACCTATCAACTAGGCTTACTCATAGAGTCTGGTGTGCCCTTACGACGAGCACTTCAACTACTCTGTGATGGAAAACGAGGTTTACTATATACGGCCTTGTATGAATCGATTGAGAGAGGCCAAACATTATCACAAGCATTGCGTAGTGAAGGTTGTCCCGCTATAGCTTTGGCACTACTAGAAAGTGGAGAGGCTGCAGGCACCTTAGGGGAAAGCTTACAATATATTTCACGTCACTACGATTGGGAACGACAGCTTCGCCAAAAGGTTATGAGTGCTATTTCTTATCCTATATTTCTTCTGCTCATGATGAACGTATTCTTTCTCGTTACCATCTTGTTTATCATTCCATCCTTTGAAAAGGTTTTTACTACCATGCATATTACATTACCACTGATGACGCGAGCCCTCTTTGCATTAGGACAAGGGTTAAAGGAACATCCTTTGATGGTAATAGGTATACATAGTGTTGTAATAGGATCCTTAGTATTTGCTTATAAGCAACATAGTATGAGATGTAAAGTACATCGTTGGCTTTGGCAGTTGGCTCACCGATACCAATGGAGTACTTGTGTGTACTATACGAGCATGTTGAAAGTGTGGGCACTGTTACTAGATTCTGGTATTTCAATCATTCACACCATGAATATTACTCGTCCTTTATGGGGAAATTTATATGGCACTGAATGTAGTGAGCAAGTAGAGGCAAAACTATTAACTGGCCATTCTTTTGAAGAAAGTTTACGCAATGGCCATATAGGAAATGATTTTATATGGCAAATGGTTTCTATTGGAGAAGAAAGCGGTGAGTTAGTTAAGATGTTAAACCATTGTGGTCACTACTATGAATCTATACTTTCAAAATATATTGCTCGCCTAGAGCGATTATTAGAACCTGTACTGTTAACCGTCATGGGCATTGGTATAGCCGTATTAGTCGTATCTGTTATGTACCCCTTATTTACATCTATTGCCAATCTAGGAGGACAATAGACATCGTTTTACAAGTATTACATAACATTGTATGTCATTAAATAATATAAGAGGAGGATATTATGAGTTCCGTTATACATGTGGTTCATGGATTAAATCAACGATTAGAAATGTGCGGACAATGGATCGTAGATCGATTACATATATGTCGTGTTCAAGAAGGACTTAAGAAGTCGAGAAAAGGTGGTTTTACCCTTGTAGAATTAATGGTTGTTGTTGCAGTCATCGCTATTTTAGCAGCCATTGCTATGCCGCAGTTCTTATCTGCCGCTGATAAAGCACGAACTGCAAAAGAAACAGCAGATATTCAAATCATCAAAAATGCTACTCAGCTGTACATGATCGATAAAAATGTAGATACACCACCAACTGTAGAAAATCTGTATAAGGAAGGTTATCTCACTGAGCATGTTAAAACTTCAAAAGGTAAAGAATATACCATTACCTATGAAGCAGTTAGCGGTGGTACTGCAAAAGCTGTAGTTGTAACAGTACCTACACCTTAATAAATTTATTTAAGCTCATTTATATACTTAGGTAAATATTCATTAGGTACGTTTGATTGTAAAATCACGTTTGAATGTATGGAAGGACAAGGTATGAAAGGGACTAGTTATGTAATAGGACTCATTGTATATATAGTATCTGTAGTATTACCTATTGCATTATCATCGAGGGCAATATCTCTTATTCACATTGCTTTGTATGCTGCGTTTTCACTCATCATCATAGCAGGTGCTACCATCGATATGCATTACTACATATTGCCCGATGAAGGGGCTATAGCCCTTGCAGTAGGTGGCATTATATATAGCTATATAAACGATACATCTATGTTAATAACTCTATTAAGTGTTATGAGCGTAGCAGCTATTACATATGGACTTCGTCTAATTAGTCGTAACGGCTTTGGACTAGGTGATGTGAAATGGTTTTCTGCCATTGCCACATGGCTTACGCCATGGGAGATTGTATGTTTCTTTTACGTAGCCTTTTGTGTTGGTTCTCTCTATCTCTTACTAACGGGCTATCGTAATCGATACATTCCCTTCGGTCCCTTTCTATGCTTTGGCGGTTGGTGTGCCTTGCATGGTGGTCAATATATGGAGGTAATATACCTATGGCTAAGGTACAACCTATAGATGGACAGTTAGGATCATTATTAGCTGAGTGGATGATTACGATGAGTTTATTGTTGCTTCTCATATCGATTGCATTACCCATTGTGACAACACCTAGTCGGTATACCCTAAATGGGAGCACTCAAGAGGTGGTATATATGTTAAAAAAGGTTCAGCTTTGGTCTATGCTGGGTCATAAGTCTAATGGGAAAGGTAGAATGCTCTTCATATTAAATAAAGATAGCTACACTATTGAAGAGGATGCCAATCATCATACGGTTAATATATCATTACCTCCTACTATTGAGAACACAAGGTCTATGACAGTTATTTCCTTTTCGGCTCTTGGTTTACCTTATGATGGAACAGAAATTGTTCTAACAGATCGTGAAAGTGGTGAGAAAAATCGCATATGGGTATCAGTACAGACGGGACGTATCAGATGGGAAGAAGTACACTGAAGGTTTTATGTATGGCGATGCTTTAATCTCGGCAGCTATTATTATGTTTATGTTACCTATTGTATTATCTGTGTTCTGGATGGCGACGCTCACGATATATAAGGCTTATTATTGGGACCATATATTGCAAGATACTATAACGTATGTAGAGGAAGGTAAAGCAGCCTATTATGAAACAGGAACACTTCAAACAGGCGTACATAATTCTCAATTTATTATGAGTCCAAATGGGGCTATTACTTATAAAACATATGTGGCTCCCGTAGTGGTACAGGGGATTTCATTACAACGATTAACGGTAGAAGCAGTAGATAATGAAACTGTTGTCTATTCACTATCTGTTGATCTAGAAGAGCAACCTTAAAGGGTAATCATATAGAGAATAGGCATTGATGAGGTAAAGTTGAAAGCAAATTGTAAAAATAATCATGCAGGCTTTATATTGTACTCTACTCTTATAAGTATGACGATTTCTGTTATCGTCCTTACCTTGCTTTTAGGCATCGTCTTCTATGCAGTTATGTGGGATGCCAAATTACTAGATAGTGCTGCGATGATGGAGGATGGTCGTTATACACGGCGCATGGTTGTTGCTCAAATGATATGGAATCCTGCAAAGGTTACCGTAGAAGATAGGAATATAAGCTTATATATTCATGATACAAAGCGTACAACCTTGACGGTACAAAGACATGCTCTTTACAGAAAACTCACGGATGGCAGCTTACAACCCGTTAGTGGTAGTCGCATCATCGGAACGAGAGACAAGCGTAATGTAGGGTATACGCAGGAATACCCGTTTAGTATGGATCATGATAAAACAGTTCATCTGCGATGGTACATTAATAATCGCTTTACTAAGGATAAGACCTATACTAGCGGCTATGGTGGATTAGCTCTATATGAAGTCGCTATAGGGCAGAGTGCTATTTATGATTGGTATAAAGATAATGAGGAGACAAACCATGAATGGAGCAGCCCATAATGCGGGCTTTATTACCTATATAGCTATACTTACAATGTCCTTATTATTGCTTTTAGCATTTATGGGACTTCGTATTAGCCAAATTTGTGAAAGTAATGCCGTCGATGAACTCTATTTAGAAGAGGCTCATCATGCAGCTCAAAGAGGGGCTCATTGGTTTGTAGGTTATTGTAAAGCCGGAAATACTTGGGACTTTCATCAAAAACTAATCGTGTCAGATGAGGGGGATGTAGAAATAACTATTGAACCGGATCGTTCGACGGATAATCCTCGTCATGTTATGAGTTATGGGAAATTAAAAAATCGGGAAATCGTGAGTCGCGTTCATATGTATGTAACGGTAGATGAAGATAAGCGTATGCACGTGGTAAAAGTAAAACCTTATTGAGGTGAGGCTATGAAACGGAAAAAGAAAATTCATTCTGGTGTTTGTATTACGGATGAGCGTATTGTATGTGTTACTGCTCATATAGAAAATAAAACAATGGTCATTACCGATGCATTAGAGATGAAACGGAGTGGACCTATTGATGAAGACGTTACTAGATTTATCGAAACCTATGATTTAGACGAAGGGGCCTACAGCATTGTGGCTAATATAAATACACAAATGCATGTAGCCCCTTATGATCCTCACGATTTTGATATGCAAGAATTTATTAAGTGGAATGTAGAGGATTACTTTAACTTTGATGGGGATAGTTTCCAAATGGATGCGTGTCGTCGAGAATATCCAAGACATAATTATCATATGTTTATGGTAGCCGTAGATCGCCATTCACTAGAATTATTAAAGCAAGGGATACGAGATACGTATGCGCCAGTAGATGTTATCGACTTTTGGCCTATTCCTATGTGCTACTGTTTGATGCGGCGTAGTGGGACTGTAACAGGTGTCGTTGAAGAAGATGCTATGCATCTATGGTTATGGTGGAATGATATATGTATTGAGGAATCTATCGTTCCTATTACCGGTAGTGATATATCGGAAGCAATGGAGAGATTAGAATCTAGATTACAAGAGTTTGGTATTGATGAAATACAAGGTATACGAATGTATGGTTTAGATACGCTATCTGATGAAGAACGGACTGATATGGAAGAAATTATTTCTACTTATGGTGAAAACGAATATATTCCATTGTTGTTCTTAGGTCGTGGTCGCAATCGTTGCAAAAAGGGCCAGTTAGATTGGGATATGGCCATTGGTATGGCCGCAAGGGGGCTTAAGTGGATTGGCTTGGGATGGTAAAGATACATGTATAAATTTAATGCCTCGTTCTCTGCGATGGCATAGTCTATGGCATACATATCGGTACTATCTGTATGGTATAAGTCTTATATATTTTATGGTAGGCTTAGTGTCTTTATATATGTGTTGGACTAGTTACGGTGTATATGAGCAGCAAAAGGTAGAGTATTTAAATTTACGGGCAAATGATCAGTATCGAGTAGTTGAACAAAAATATAGTGAGTTAATGGCTATTAAACATAAAATTCTTAAGAATACATCTGATAGTAATAAAGTTAATATCTATCAAAATAGTATAGTCCTATATATTCTTGATACGGCTATGGACCAACATATTAGTTTACAGCATCTTGATGTAAAGGATGGGCGTGTAAGCATAGACGGTATCGGTACTAGCGATGAAGGATGTCGTAAATATATAGCTATTTTGCAGCAAAGATTATCGGGAATGGAGTGTCATGGAACAGTTAAAGCAGATAAAGGAGTTTATACATTCCATATGGAGGGATCTAAAAGAGAGCACCACCCAACCGGTCAACAAGATACTAACGACCGTAGCCCTGTGGGGGATAATAATTAGTCTTTCTGTATATGGATATGTGCATTTGAGTCAAAAAGCTAATCACCTACAAGAACAACAAGAGACTTATGTTATACAAATGAATGCGGAGTCGGATTATATCCTATCTAAGGAAGCTAAACTATTAGAAGCTTTCAGAGAAAACAAAAATCTCCATACTAGCCATACAAGTATCTTTGATTCCTTACAAGGAGAACCATTAATGATTGTCAGTACTGATGAGCATGAAGGCATATTAGAATTAACATTATTAGGTAGTACGGAACGACTCATAAACTGGATTAATACTGTTGATGAAAAAGAGCCTTCACGACGTATAGAAATAGAAGATATTGAGCGCAAAGGTAATGTAGTTTACGTACATTGTGCTGTGAAATCAAGGATATAGTCACAGCAGTAAAATAGAGTTTTTTATAGAGACTTTATAGAGACTTTATAGAGACAGATTATAGATATTATATCTATAGTCTGTCTTTGTTTTTGGACCATTTTATAGTACAATGAAGGATATGAAATAATAAGGGGCACATAATAAATGATAATTAAACGCAATATTATGCTCATCGGATCTATGGGAAGTGGTAAAAGTCACTTCGGCCGAAACCTTGCAGAACGTAAAGGTTGGCAATTTGTAGATACCGATCGAGTATTAGAAAGTCGTTTTGGGTTGCCCATTGCTGAAATATTCAAAAAGATAGGGGAAAAAGCATTCCGTCGTGCTGAAATGGATGTACTAAAAAAGGTATGCTTGTATCATGAAGCCGTTATTTCTGTAGGCGGTAATTTCCCCATTGAACATCGCACATTAAAGGTATTGAAAAAATACTCCTATATCATTGGTATCAGAGCAGCACAATTCCGTATAGTGAGTCGTGTTAATCGCCGTATTGGGAAGCGGCCTACCATGGATTATACTAATGTCAATGCCTTTGTACACGCTATGATACAGTCTTGGAAGCCAGTGTATAAACAGTGCGATTTTGTACTGGACACAACAAATGGTCGGACTTATGATTTTATGCAGCGTATTGAGGATGAATTGGTAGCCTCAAATGTGCAATTTAAAGCAAGACGTCAACCCAATGAGACAGATGATATAGATGGCAAAGATTCATCTAGAGACACACAATTTAATAAACGTCGTAAGCAAAAGACGTCTAATCAAGGAAACAAGAACCGAAAGACTGAGACTATATCCAAACAACGTACACCACAAGGGGGTAATGGATATGAGAAGAATCGCAATACTAACAAGCGGCGGAGACGCACCTGGAATGAACGCCGCCATCAGAGCGCTAACTAGAAAAGCCATACATGAAGGCTTTGAAGTATTTGGCATTGAACGAGGTTACTTAGGAATCATAGAGGAAAAAATATTTCCTTTATCTAACCGTGATGTAGGTGGCATTATCACCCAAGGTGGTACGATGCTAAAAACGGCTCGTTTTCCTGAATTTCAACATGAAGAGGTTCAGAGAAAGGCCTATGATATTTTAAAAGCTCATGGCATAGATCACCTCATTGTTATTGGTGGCGATGGTTCCATGCGTGGCGCCACATGTTTAGCAAAACTTGGTATGTCCACTATGACTATCCCTTGTACCATAGATAACGATATGGGTGGGACTCAATATACATTAGGTTTTGACACGGCTTTAAATACTGTAGTTGATGCGGTTGGTCGTATTCGCGATACATCTAACTCACATGAGCGGGTAGCCATAGTAGAGGTAATGGGGCGTAAAGCTGGACATATTGCTCTTAAAGCTGGTTTAGCCTGTGGTGCAGAAATAGTATTAGTTCCTGAAAATCCTATGCCTTTACATGCCGTATGCCGACATTTAAAGGAAACGCAGATTCGAGGTAAAGAATATAGTGTCGTTCTCGTAGCGGAAGGTGCATATAATAGTGGTGAAGTAAAAGCCTTTATTAAGGAACACACGGAGTTTGATCCGAGCTTAACTGTGTTAGGCTATTTACAACGCGGTGGTGGTCCATCTGCATTTGATGCGATTTTAGCGGCCCGTATGAGTGAAGCTTGTCTCAATCTGTTGATGAATGGTGTGGATAATCGATTATTGGGCTATATAGATGGTCATATCCGTCCTATTTCTTATCAAGAGGCAGAACTCTTAGATTTCCCTATTAATGAAAAAGACTACACCCTATTATCCATATTGAGTAGTTAAGCTAGATAATAAATGGCCCGTTAGGGCCATTTTCTATATATGTCATAATTTATTCGTTAATGAAATTATATTGCATAAAAGCAATTGGTGCTGTATAATTTAAAAATACTATATGTGTTGATATAGAATACTATCTCTTTTACATATATCTTCATCTTTATTTAAGGAGATCATAATGAAAGAATTTTTCCAAAAGCATCGTAAACGCATAGTAGCTGGTGCTGTTGCTCTTTGTGTTCTTGGTGGCGGTACGTATTACTACATGGATAGCCAAAATGCTAACCAAACACAAAATTTATATACTACTGGCAAGGTAGAAAAGGGTGATGTAAAAACTAGTATTAGTGCTACTGGTACGATTAACCCTGTAAACTATGTAGACGTATCTACAAACGTTGCTGGTAAACTTGAAAGAGTTTTGGTAAAAGAAAATGATCACGTTACAGAAGGACAAGTTATCGCTTATATTGATACACGACAACTACAGGCCTCTGTTGATGATGCTCGTGCAGCATTAGCTAAGGCCGAGCTTGATATGAATCGCTACAAAGCTTTAGCAGCTCAAAATGCTATTGCTCAACAAACTTATGATGATGCCGTAACATCTTATGAACGTGCGTTATCTACTTTCAATCGTGTATCTGCCGATCTAAGTGATGCTACGATTACAGCACCTATGTCGGGTACTGTTGTCGGTACGCCGTTAAAAGCTGGTCAAACCATCAGTACTGGTATTTCTACGCAAATGATTATTGCCACAATTGCAGACTTAAATAATCTAGAAATTTACCTTACTGTAGACGAAACAGATATTGGTAGCATTAAACAAGGTGCTAAAGTAGAGTTTACTGTAGATTCCAAGCCAGGTGAAACTTTCACAGGTTACGTATCTGAAATTGCAAAAGGTACAAAAGGTAACATGGGCGCTACAAGCAATAGCGTAGTGTACTATACAGTTAAGGTTCAAATCCCTGAAAATATTGCAGGTAATTTCTTACCATCTATGACGGCTCGTGCTACTATCTTTGGTGAAGATATTAAAAATACTTTAGTAGTTCCTCTTACCGCAGTACGTACAGATAAACAAGGTGAATACGTATATGTAATGAAAGATGGTCAACCAGTACGTACCGCTGTTTCTACAGGTGTAACTGGGGATACGAATGTACAAATTCTAAAAGGTTTATCTGAAGGTGATGAAATCATCGTAAGTGGTGATGTTACTGCTCCTAAGAATAATAGCCGTGGACCATTCTAATAGTAGGTGAATATGAATCAATCAGTAATCGATATACAAGGGATTACGAAGACCTATGTAAATGGTAAATTATCGGTGCCTGTATTGCATGGTATCGACTTACAGGTCAATAAAGGCGAATTCGTATCTATCATGGGTCCTTCTGGTTCAGGTAAGTCTACCTTTATGAACATTCTTGGTTGTTTAGATCGACCAACGACGGGTTCTTATCGTCTAAACGGCGATGAGGTAGCTACTTTATCTGATGATGAATTGGCTTTTGTACGAAACAAACAAATAGGCTTTGTATTCCAAAGTTTTAACTTATTAACAAAATTAACGGCTGTAGAAAATGTAGCACTCCCTATGATTTACGCAGGGATGGATAAAAAAACACGCAATGAACGTGCTGCTGCCTTATTAGCATCTGTCGGTCTTGGTGACCGTATGGATCACTTGCCGTCCGAGCTATCTGGTGGTCAGCGTCAACGTGTAGCCATAGCTCGTGCATTGGCAAACAATCCAGCTATCATCATGGCCGATGAACCGACAGGTAATCTTGATTCCAAGTCTACTATCGACGTTATGAACATCTTTAGAGGGCTTTATGATGAGGGCCGTACAATTATCCTCGTTACTCATGAACCAGAGATTGCTACGTATGCAAGTCGCAATGTAGTATTGCGTGATGGTTTAATTGTAGAGGACTCTCAGAATCTTAATATGACACCTGTACAGGAGGTGACTCATGTATAAAGAAAGTTTCTTGATGGCATGGGCGTCCCTCATTGCTAATAAAATGCGTTCCATTTTGACTATGCTAGGTATTATTATCGGCGTAGCTGCTGTAATTGCCTTAGTATCTATTGGTAATGGCGTAAAGCAAGATATTCAAAACTCCATTTCTAGCTTAGGTTCCAATCTATTGATGGTTATGCCAGGTGCGCCACGTACTCCAGGGGTACGACCATCGGCAGGCTCCATGAAATCCTTAAAGGTAGCTGACTACGAAGCTATTGCAAAACTAGATGGCGTTAAAGCTGCCAGTCCAATGACAAACGGTGCATATGTAGTCATTTATCAAAATAAAAACTGGACTACCTCAGTATCTGGTGTTAATGCTAATTATTTAGATGTTAATAACTGGTCCATGAAATCGGGGCGCTTCTTATCGGATAAGAATATCCAAAACCGTGAGCGCGTTGCTGTAGTTGGTAAAACGGTAGTTAAGAATCTATTTGGTGATGAAAATCCAGTAGGTGCTGAAATCCGTGTGAAAAATATTCCATTCCGAATTATTGGTGTTCTCAATAGTAAAGGTAGTGGTGCCATGGGTAATGACCAAGATGATATGGTTATTATTCCTTATACAACTGCTATGGAACGGGTAGACGGCATTGATTATCTACGAATGATATATGTCGTAGGTAAGGATGAAAATGGTATCGATCGCTTACAGTCCGATATTGAAAACTTATTGCGTGTAAGACATGGTATTAAAGATACAAATCTTGATGACTTTAACATTCAAAATATGAACTCCATCATGGAAACTATGGAGGAAACAACGGGGACATTGACCTTGTTCCTTGGTGCTGTAGCAGCTATTTCCCTCGTAGTTGGTGGTATTGGTATTATGAATATCATGCTCGTATCCGTTACAGAACGGACTCGGGAGATTGGTGTTCGTAAAGCCTTAGGTGCAACTTATAATGTCATTGTTACACAGTTCCTTATCGAAGCTGTAGTAATCAGTTTGATGGGTGGTATCATTGGTATTATTCTCGGCGTTGGGTCATCCAAATTAATTGGTATGGCCTCGGGCATGAGTACGGTCATTTCCATTCCAACCATCGTTATGTCCTTTGCTTTCTCCATGGCAATCGGTTTGGTATTTGGTATTTATCCAGCTCGTAAAGCGGCTAAACTGAACCCAATCGATGCATTGCATTACGAATAGTTTTGGATTTGTGAAAGTATTTTCAAAAGAACATACTAGATAATTAGATAGAGTTGTTCGCATATGGTGCGTTGCATGATACAATATGTATGATGTAACGCACCATTTTTATATATTTGTATTGAATTCTTGATATATAACTATAGAGATTTTCATACAGGTATTGTATAGACTTAGTATTTAGATCAGTTAATCTATGGGTGTGTATATAGAATGGAGAACCATATGGCTACAACATTGTTAGAATATTTCAACGAATTACGCGATCAAAATCCATTTTCTTGGGTGAAAGATTCCGAGGTTACTGCAGTTGAAGCAGGTCATGCAGAAATGACATTGCAAACAAATGAAACAGAATATTGCAACTTTAGAGGACATTTGCATGGTGCAGTGTGCATTGGCTTTGCGGATAGTGTAATGGGCTCTGCTTGTTTTACATTAGGCAAGTCTGTAAGTACCATCGACATTAGTGGTAACTATGTACAATCCGTTAAGGGTGGCACTTTATTGCGCGGCGTTGCGAATGTAGAGCATAATGGCAAAACGACTATGGTCGCAACTGCACGCATTTATAATGAACTAGGTGAGCTTGTTCACTTAGCAAGAGGCACATTCTTTGTATTAGAAGAGAAGCCATTACCTGATTTACCATGGCGTTTTATTGAAGAAGATAACCCTGATTTGGTATAATATAGTTTAGACTTTTAACTATAGGAGGATGCTTGAATGGAACAAGAATTACAACGTATTAAGGCAGAAGCCCTTGATGCTATCAAAGGCGCTGCTGATCAACAAGCGTTGCAAGATATACGTGTTAAATATTTAGGTAAAAAAGGTGAGGTAACGGCTTTATTAAAAGGTCTTGGTAAATTATCTCCAGAAGAACGTCCTAAGGCTGGTGCTCTCGTTAATGCTGTTCGTGAAGCATTAGAGGCTGAAATTGATGCTGTAAAAACTCGCATGGAAACGGCAGAGTTAAATGCTCGTTTAGAACAAGAGCGCATCGATATTACATTGCCTGGTCGTGCGCCAAAAACTGGCCATATTCATCCATTGACAAAGGTTAATGAAATGATTGAAGACTTCTTTATGAAAATGGGTTATACCGTTGAAGAAGGTCCAGAAGTAGAGCAAGATTACTATAACTTCGAGTGCTTAAACTTGCCTAAAGATCATCCAGCACGCGATATGCAAGATTCCTTCTATATTACAGAAAACTTCTTGTTACGTACCCATACATCTCCAGTACAGGCTCGTACTATGCAACGCCATGAGCCTAACAGCCCAATTCGTATGATTGCGCCTGGTAAGGTTTATCGTTGGGACTATGATGCGACACATTCCCCAGTATTCCATCAAGTGGAAGGTCTCATCATCGACGAGCACATTACATTTGCCGACTTAAAAGGTACATTAGAGTCCTTCTTGCGTCACATGTATGGTGATGAAACAAAGGTACGCTTCCGTACGAGCTTCTTCCCATTCACAGAACCATCTGCAGAGGTAGATATTTCTTGTGTAATGTGTGGTGGCGATGGTTGTCGTGTATGTTCTCATACAGGTTGGCTTGAAATCTTAGGTTGCGGTATGGTTCATCCTGACGTATTGCGCATTAATGGGTACGATCCTGAAAAGGTTAAAGGCTTTGCCTTTGGCATGGGCGTAGAACGTATTGCTATGCTTTTATACGGCATTAACGATTTACGTCTATTCTTTGAAGATGATGTACGATTCTTGGAACAATTTTAGGAGGAACTCATGAAAGCAAGTTTACAGTGGATGAACGAATACGTGCCTGTGGATATGAATCGTCCTGCTCAAGAATTGGCCGATGAATTAACACAAGCTGGTATTCCTGTAGAAGATGTCATTCCTATGGATAATGGCATTAAGAAAATTTATACTGGTAAAATTGTAGAAATTACAAAACATCCAGATGCAGATAAATTACAAGTATGCCAAGTAGAATGTCTTACTGAAGAAGGTGAGCCTGTTACTAAGCAAATCGTAACGGCAGCTACTAATGTTGCAGTAGGTCAAATTGTGCCTGTAGCGTACCATAAATCTCGCTTAGCGGATGGCACAGAAATTAAAAAAGGTAAATTGCGCGGTGTAGCTTCTGAAGGTATGTTCTGCTCCGTAGCAGAATTCGGTATCTCTAGTGACTTAGTGTTACCAGAGGAAGCGCAAGGCATTTATATTTTCCCTGAAAATACACCAATTGGTCTTGATGTAAAAGACGTATTGGGCATGAACGATACAGTATATGAATTCGAGCTCACTGCGAACCGTGCAGACTGCTTCTCCATGGTTGGTTTATCTCGCGAATTTGGTATTATGACAAACCAAAAAGCTTTATTCCCAGTTATCATGGTTAATGAAAATGGAGAGTCTATTGAAGGCAAAGCAGCTGTAGAAATTGAGGCAGATGATCTTTGTACTCGCTTCACTGCTCGCGTAGTAACTGATGTTAAGGTTGAACCATCTCCATTGTGGATGCAAAACCGTTTGCGCAACAGTGGCATTCGTCCTATCAATAATGTAGTAGACGTTACTAACTATGTTATGTTAGAGCTAGGACAACCTATGCATGCATATGACTATGACCATGTAAAAGGTCATAAATTAGTGGCAAGACGCGCCAAAAATGGCGAAGTGCTAGTAACACTTGATGGTTCTGAACGGGAATTAAATGATTCCATGCTGATCATTGCCGATGCAGAGCGTCCTGTAGGCGTAGCAGGTATCATGGGTGGATTCGATAGCGAAGTAACAAATGAAACGACTACAGTTCTCTTCGAAGCTGCCGTATTCAACGGTCCATCCATTCGCCGTACTGCAAAAGCTCTTGGCATGCGTTCTGAAGCATCTGGTCGTTTTGAACGTGGTGTAAACCATAAATACACTGCTTACGCTATCGACAGAGCAGCTCAATTATTACAACAAATTTGTCCTAGCTGTAAAGTCGATGTAGGCGTTATCGATGTATATAAAAATCCTGTAGAGCAACATACAGTAATTTTCACAGCGGAACAAATCAACGATTACTTGGGTACTAATATTGAAAAAGACGAAATGGTTCGTATTTTGACTGCCCTTGAATTCGTTGTAACAGAAGAAGGGAATACATTATCTGCCCTCGTTCCAACGTGGCGCGGTGACGTAACAGTGATGCCTGATATCGCTGAAGAAGTGGCTCGTATCTATAACTACGATAATATTGCGCCTACAATTCCGGTAGCCGTATTATCCTCTGGTGGTATGACACCTAAAAAAGCTCTTACTAAAGAGGTAACTCATGCATTGGCTAAATTGGGTATGACTCAAATCATTACCTTTAGCTTTATGCATAAAGATGGCCTTACAAATATGATGCTTCCTGAAGGGGATAGCCGTTATACTGCCATTCCAATCTTGAATCCTATTTCCGAAGAATTCCCTTATATGCGTACTACATTGGTGCCAGCTGTTATCGATGCAGCGAAACGCAATATTGCGCAACAAAATAAGGATCTTTGGTTATTTGAAACAGCAAACGTATATGAACCAAAAGCATTGCCTTTAACAGAGGTACCTCATGAGCGCCCTATGGCTTGCGGTATCTTGATGGGCAAGGTAAATCAAGCAGCTTGGAATCAACCTGAACGCACAACTGACTTCTATGATGTAAAAGGTATTGTAGATGCGTTGTTGTCTGAACTTGGTGTTACAGGCTACGAAATCAATCGTGGTACTGAACCATACTTCCATCCAGGAGTAAGTGCTAAATACGTAGTAGATGGCAAAATGATTGCTCAATACGGTGAATTACATCCACAAGTGAGCAAAAACTTTGACTTGTCTGGCAAAGTATATATGTTTGAAATCGATTTGGAAGCAGTGTTATCCTTAACGATTCCAGCGTTCCGCTATACATCTTTCAGTAAATTCCCAGGTACTAGTCGTGACCTTGCCATTGTTGCACCAGTGTCCGTATCTAGTGGTGAAATTTTATCTATCATCAAAGAGCATGGTGGTGAATATTTAGAAAATGCATCTATCTTCGACGTTTACGAAGGTGAACATATCGAAGCAGGTTACCGCAGTCTTGCGTACAACTTACAATTCCGCTCTATGGAGGGTACGTTGAACGATGAAGACATTGACGGTAATATTCAAGCTATTATCGATGCATTAGTAGAAATTAACTGCAGATTACGTTAATCTCAAGCAGTATATTGAAAGGGTTTACCGTATGGTAAACCCTTTTAGTACTATAGTTATACCTTTAGTTAGGTAGAAAGGATTGTCCATGGAATTATTGGCTCCTGCCGGTACGATGGAAAACTTTATAGCCGCCTTAGAATCTGGGGCGGACGCGATTTACCTCGGTGGCAAAGGCTTTAATGCTCGTGCTCATGCAGCAAACTTTGGCATTGAAGAATTGGCTGAGGCTATTCGATTGGCCCATATTCTAGATGTGTCTGTATATGTAACCGTAAATATCCTCATAGGTGATTCTGAGCTAACGGCTCTCGAGGCCTATTTAAAGGACTTAGAACGCATTGGTGTGGATGCTATCATCGTTCAAGATTTAGCGGTTGCTAAATTGGCGCAACGAGTGGCTCCTAAACTACATTTACACGGCAGTACACAAATGACGGCGGCTACACTTGATGCTGTTCGTTTTTATGAAAGCCTCGGTTTTACACGCGTTGTATTAGCCCGTGAATTGAGCCTTCGTGAAATTGAACATATTTGTAAGAACTGTGCAGCTGAAATTGAAGTCTTTGTACACGGTGCCTTATGCGTATGCTATTCTGGTCAATGCTTAATGAGTTCCTTCATCGGTGGTCGTAGCGGCAACCGAGGTGCTTGTGCACAACCTTGTCGCTTGCCTTATGAATTATTAGACTCCTCTGGTACTAGCTTATTACCTAAACACGAAGCTTATTTATTGAGCCCCAAGGATCTTAACTATAGTGAGCATATGAATGAACTTGTGGCGGCCGGTGTTACGTCCTTTAAGGTAGAAGGCCGTATGAAAAAGGTTTCCTATGTACGCCAAGTTATTGGGACCTATCGCCATATTTTAGATACGGCTCATATGGATGCTTCTGATGCGAAGGCATTGGCTGCAGGCTTTAACCGTGGCTTCTCTACAGATTACTTAACAGATCATGTAGGGAAATCTATGATGACCGTGGTGGCCCCAAATAATCAGGGGAAACCAATTGGTAAGGCAGAGGTTAAAAAAGGACAAGTTCATTTATACTTAACGGAACCGATTGAAAAGGGATCACTTTTAAAGGTTATGCAAGCCTCTGGTAGCATTACTTACTATCAGATTGATCAAAACTGGTCTGTAGTTGATGAGAAACATTTTGTTGGTAAGCCAGATGAAGGCTTTGCGGCAGGACAAGTATTCCTTGCATCACCACCTAAAGCTCAAAAGCAGAGAGGTTTACAAGATTTTAGTGCTAAATTAGAGGTCCATGGATATCTATCTATTAATACAGACCAAGAAAAGCCTTGTACAGAGCTTACCTTTGTCTTAAATGATGGTCGTACTGTAACGGTATTTAATGAATTTGAACCTGTTTATGCTAACAATAAACCGACTACCTTAGAAAAGGTTACAGACCAAGTAGGTAGATTAGGCAATACATTGTTTACATTAGGCTCTATGTCTATTCCTGAGGGGCCTTATATGTGGCCAGCTAGTGTGTTAAATGCATTGCGTCGCGATGCTGTAGAGGCACTAGAAAACTTGTTGATTACAGACCATGAAAGGGTTTGGGCTGAACTGGCTGCAGAGCCTCAAGATATGTCATCTATGGTGGCTAAGGCTAATATTCAATATTCTGAGCCTATGGTAAGTGCTCGCGTTGATGAGCTAGAGGCAGTGAAAGCAGCTATTGAAGGAGGCGCTAAGAAGATTATCTTCGGCGGTGACCGTTTACAACGTAAGCCTTATGAACTTAGCATCTACGAGCAGGTAGCCAAGCTCTGTAAAGACAATAATGTGCTTTGCGTATTTGCTACGCCTCGCGTCGTGAAAGACGATGAAGTTGAAGCGTATATGAATACCCTTAGGGCTATAGTTGAGGCTAAACCAGATAGCATTTCTATTCACGTGCCACAAGCGTTATTATGGCTTCGTGATTTAGGGTATACAGGTGCTATTGAGGCTGATACAGGTCTTAATATATTTAATGGCTCTGCACTGCAAGTATGGGAAGACTTTAATATGAGTAGTGTAGCACCGTCGTTAGAGTTAACATTGGCGCAACTAGTAAGCTTACAAAAATCTACTCATTTGCCATTAGAGGTCATGGTTCATGGTTACACGGAAATGATGATTTCTGAATACTGTGCCATCGCAAGCTTTGTGGGTACTGGCAAAAAGGAAAACTGTCCTATGCCATGTGTAAGCGAGGACTATGCATTGAAGGACCGTAAAGGGGAAGTGTTCCCACTTCGCACTGATCCGTATTGCCGCATGCACATCATGAATAGTCATGAAATGGATATGCGTGCCTACGTACCAGAGTTACATCGAAAAGGGCTATATATTTTGCGCATCGATGGTCGACATATGGATCCACATCGGTTGCGTACAATCGTAGCAGATTATGTATCCATTCAAAATGGAACAAAAAAGGCTCCGCCTAAGAGTGTAGGTAAAGATGATACACCTATTACAAGGGGCCACTATTTTAGAGGTATTTTATAAAAGAGGTAGTACATTGTTTAACGAAGATGTATTAGACTTTCACCATATAAAAGAACAATTACAACAACACTGTAGTTCTACCATTGCTAAAGAGTTAGCTATGCATATTGAACCAATGACGGATGCTAAAGCTATTCAAGAGAATCTTGATGAAACAGCAGAAGCCATGCGTTCTTTGCAAACTGAGGTAGAACAACCGTTAGGGGGGACGCGAGATATTCGTGAGTCCTGTAAAAAGAGTCGCAAAGACTTTGTTCTAACTCGTGAAGCACTATGGGATATTTATTTAACCATTGGTGCCTATAAGCGCATGACAAAGTTCTTTAGAACGAAATATATGGAATATCCGTTGTTATCCTTATGGGTACAGGATATGCCGAATACGGATCGCATTGAAAACCGTTTTAAACGTGTCTTTGATGATAAAGGGGAATTGCTAGATACGGCATCTCCTAAGTTGGCGAGCCTTAGAAATACGATTATTAAAACTCGTGAAAAGATTAAAAATGATATTCAAGCTATCTTGCACGACAAGGATAATCAAAAGTATTTCCAAGAAACGATCATTACGCAGCGTAACAATCGCTATGTAATCCCTGTAAAACAGGAGTATCGCCAATATTTTGACGGTCTTATTCACGACCGTTCTGCAACGGGTCAAACACTCTATATTGAACCAATGCGTTTGGTGAATCTAAATAATGAATTACAAGAGGCTTTGATTGGTGAAGAGCAAGAGGTATTGCGTATTTACCGTGAATTATCTGCCCTTGTAAAACAACATAGTAATGATTTGATGGATGCTTGTGAAAAGGTATCCCACATTGAATTTGTATATGGTAAGGCGAGTCTTGCTATATCCTATAAGGGTGTACCAGCCATCTTGAGCACTGATAGAACAGTTAATCTCATGCGTGCTCGTCATCCATTAATTCCACCGAATGTAGTAGTGCCTACCAACATTTTATTAGGCACATCATATCGCATTCTCTTGATAACTGGTTCTAATACAGGTGGTAAAACAGTATCCCTTAAAACATTGGGGTTATTGAGTTTAATGAACCAATGTGGTCTATTTATCCCTGCTGATCACGGTTCTATGTTGCCAGTATTCCATAATATCTTTGCGGACATTGGTGATGAACAAAGTATTGAGGCTAGCCTTAGTACGTTCTCCGCTCATATGACACAAGTTATTTCCATCATTAAACATTGTGGTCCTAATGACGTGGTATTACTCGATGAGCTTGGTTCTGGTACAGATCCAGAGGAAGGTAGTGCATTAGCGGTATCTATCCTTGAATTCTTCCGTAAAAAAGGTGCTCTCATGATGGTAAGTACCCATTATAATGAGCTTAAAAATTACGCGTACCATACGGAAGGCATTGAAAATGGCCACGTTGAGTTTGATGAGCGCACCTTAAAACCTACGTATCGATTACATATCGGCGTAGCCGGTAGTAGCCATGCGTTGAGCATTGCTGCTCGTCTAGGCTTACCAAAAGATATCGTAACTCGCGCAGCAGAATATAAATCTCAATTTGGTAACCATGAGATGGAAGAGGTTCTTTCAGATTTGAATGAACAACTTCGTAAAGCATCTGAACGGGAAAGAGCGTTAAAGAAAGAGCTTGATGAAACACGTCGTATGCGCGGCCAATTAGAGAAGGAAAAGAAACAGTTTAACGAAAAACGTAAACAAATCTTAGCCAAAGCTCAAGCTGATGCAGAAGCTATGAAGCGTAGTTTACGCGTCGAAGGGGAAGCGATTATCAAGCAATTGAAAGCGCAATTCTCTGAAACAAATAAGGATAAACGTCAGTCCGCCATCAATGCAGCTCGTAAAGGCATCTCTAATGTTCATGTACCAGATGCACCGGTCGATGATGATCGCAAGACCTTAACTGCTGATGAAATTAAGGTAGGTCAAGTTGTATTCGTAACGACTTTGCGTTCTTTAGGCACTGTATTATCTATGAAAGGTAATCGTGTAAATGTAGATATTAATGGCTTAACTGCTACAGTTAAGGTTAATGAATTGCAATCTACAACTCGTGAAGAGGGCAATAAACTAGAACGTGAACAAAAAGCGGCTATGCCTAAAACACGAAAACGTATGGGTGGTTCCGCCGTACAACGCCAAAAAGAGGTTCGTACAGAAATCAATATCCTTGGTCAAACTGTAGATGAAGCGACAGTTTCTGTCAGTCGATTTATCGATCAAGCCTTGCTTGGTGGTGTAAACCAAGTGCGTATTATCCACGGTAAGGGTACAGGTGCATTGCGTGAAGGTGTTCACCAATATTTACGTACCTTGCCTCATGTAGCACACTTTGAAAC
>NZ_CAKPTN010000007.1 GCF_934190855.1 uncultured Veillonella sp.
TCGATAAATTGTTAGTATATCCTGAAACAATGCTTAAAAACCTTAACCTTACAGGTGGCCTTGTATTCAGTCAAACTATTTTGACTCACCTTGTAGATAAAGGTGCGGTGCGTGACGAAGCATACCGTTGGGTTCAAAAATACGCTATGGAACGCTGGCTTGAAGGCAAAGATTTCGCTACAGGTCTTAAATCTGATGAAAATATCAAGAAATACATGACTGCTGAAGAAATCGATGCATGCTTCGATCCTCATAAATTATTGAAACATGTTGATACAATCATGGCTCGCTTTGGCCTATAATTGTAGGGTACTTCCCATATAACATATGAAAGACTAGGGTAGGTATAGACCAACAAGCCTATGGGACATGCATTAGGCGTTGGCTATATCTACCTGTTTTTATTTATCTTAGGAGGTTATATGAAACGTATCATACGAAAGTACGGACCGCCTATTTTTCATTGTATTAATGACTTTGGTCAAGGTTCGTTGGCGGCTTTGATACCGTTCTTTATCGCTAACTTTGGCCTTAATTACTATCAATCGGCTACCATTATTTTCTGTAACACCGTGGTGGCCTCCATCGCGCAGCCTGCATTGGGCTATGTGGCCGATCGATGGCGCGTACCTTGGTTTATTCCTGCAGGCTTTACGGTGACTCTCGTGTCCATTAGCGCTATGGCGCTAGCCACGAGCTATGAAATGATTCTTGCTTTGTCACTTTTAGCGGGCGTAGGGGCGGCACTATTCCATCCTGAGGCGGCGCTCCTTGTGAATCGTACGCAATCTCATGAAATTGGCAACGCCATGGGCCGCTTTGCCGTAGGCGGCAGTGCGGGCTTTGCGTTGGGGCCTCTCATTGCAGGTGGCGTCTACGTTTTTGGTGGTCACTTCCTTTGGGTATTCACCGCCATTGCCTTGATTGGCGTATTGCTGTATGTGTATGCCTTCACAGGCTCTACGGATACCGATGATGCTGGTGAAAGCAAAGGTCTTGCTAAATCTACAAATGTAGGGACAAATGATTGGGCGAGCTTCGGCAAGCTATTCTTTGTAATCGCTTCACGATCTATATTGTTCTCCGTATTATCTATCTTCATTCCTATCCTGTACATTACCGTTATCAACGGCGAAGCTAGTGCGTCGAGCTTAGCTCTTACCATGTACTTTGCGATGGGTGCTGTTCTCACCTATATGGGTGGGGCTTTATCCGATAAATTAGGATTCCTTAAAACAGTTCGCTTAGGCAATCTCATCTTCTTGCCATCTGTGTTAGTATTTATCTTTGTGCCAAATGTATGGGGCTTCTTCGGTGCCATGATACCTATGGCATTTGGCGTATTCTCGCAATACGGACCAATCACCGTACTAGGTCAAAAATACCTCGCTAAAAATGCAGGCTTTGCATCAGGTGTGACCCTAGGACTTGGCATTACCTTAGGCGGCCTAGTAGCACCTTATATTGGACACTTAGCAGACATCTATGACGTCCAAACTGCTTTGATGACACTGATACCTGTTGGCTTGATGGGGCTCCTAATGAGCTTCTGGCTAAAAGAACCTAAATAGTACTTGAGTGACAGGAAGACATTGATAACATAGTTGTATTAAATTACTAAAATAGAATACTTTGACTAGTTAAAATGTCAATATCTGGGAGGTGACCATTGGTCACCTCCCATTTGTTTACTTTAAGGGGCCAGATACTTATATTGGATATAGTAAGACTTCAAATTTCTATATCTCTGTATCTTTACTGAATATATGTTTTAACATATAATTTAAGTAAAGATTTCTTCTAGTACTAGGAGAAATATGATGGATACGTTTTCTGTTGTTTTGGGTTAAAACACCGAAGAATGCTATTGAATTAGCTGTTAAATATAAGAACGATTATATTGAGAGGTATACATAATATGGAAACGTTAGATCAATATTTAGAGAAACAATTGAAAAATCCGAAGTTTAAAAAAGAGTGGGATGCGTTAGATGATGAGTACCAAATCATTCAGAATATAGTTGAGGCGCGCCTAGCTGCTCATATGACACAAATGCAGTTGTCTGAGTTAACAGGTATTACTCAGTCAGATATTAGTAAGATTGAAAATGGCAATGGTAATCCATCTTTAAAAACGTTGCAGAAAATAGCTCATGCATTCGGCAAGAAACTAAAAATTGAATTTGTATAAATACTTTCACAGAGTCCGAACATTGTTGTATAATGTTAGTGAATTATTTAGACTTTCACATGGAGGATATAGATATGGCAACAAGTATGGTTATCGGCACTCAATGGGGTGACGAGGGTAAAGGTAAAATCGTTGACTGGATCGCGGAACGTGCAGACGTTGTAGTGCGCAGTCAAGGTGGTAATAATGCAGGTCATACTGTTGTAGTAGATGACAAAGCGTTTGCTCTTCGCCTTTTACCAAGCGGCATTTTGTACGATAACAAACAAAATATCGTTGGTACTGGTGTTGTTATCGACCCTAAAGTTTTGTTAGAAGAAATTGAAGGTCTTGAAAAACAAGGTAAATCCGCTAAATCCCTTCAAATTTCCGACCGTGCGCATGTTATTATGCCATATCATATCGCTTTAGATAATGCAGAGGAAGCATCCAAAGGCGATGCTAAAATCGGTACTACTAAAAACGGTATCGGTCCTTGCTACGCAGATAAAATCAACCGCGTTGGTATTCGTATGTGCGATTTGTACGACCTTGAAACATTCAAAGAAAAATTGGCGTACAACGTAGAATTCAAAAATAAAATCCTTACTAAAGTATATGAAGCAGAAGGCGTAAACTATGATGAAATCTTAGCGAATTACATCAAATACGCTGAAGCATTGAAACCATATGTAACAGACACAAATATTGCTGTTCTTAAAGCCGTTCAAGAGGATAAAAAAGTATTGTTCGAAGGCGCACAAGCAACTATGCTCGACCTTGATCATGGTACATATCCATTCGTAACATCCTCTCATCCAATCGCAGGTGGTGCTTCCACAGGTGCTGGTGTAGGCCCTAACTACTTGAAAAATATCTTCGGCGTAGTAAAAGCTTACGCAACACGCGTTGGTGCAGGCCCATTCCCTACAGAGCTTCTTGATGAAACTGGTGAAAACCTTCGCAAACTTGGTCATGAGTTCGGTACTGTAACTGGCCGTCCTCGTCGTTGCGGTTGGTTAGATCTTATGGTTGTAAAATACGCTGCAGGTCTTAACAGTCTTGATTACCTCGCTATCACTCGTTTAGATATTCTTGATACTTTCAAAGAATTAAAAATCTGCGTAGGTTATAAATTGAATGGTAAAGACGTAGAAGGCTTCCCAGCTAACTTGAAAGATCTTGAAGCATGCGAAGCAGTGTACGAAACATTGCCAGGTTGGGAAACAGATATCTCCGGTATCCGTAAATACGAAGAACTTCCTGAAAATGCTCGTAAATATGTAGAACGCATTGCAGAAGTAACAGGCGTACCTTTGGGTATCGTATCCGTTGGCCCTAACCGTAGCCAAACTATCGATTTAGTAAATGTATTCTAAGTTATACTAATTTGATATAATACAAATGATTATATTCGATAATATCGATATAGCGGTATAATTTTTAAAATTTTGCTGCTATGCAATCGATTTATAGAATTATACAGATAAGGCTCCTCTATGAGGAGCCTTTTGTAATGAAATGGTTTAGACTACAAAAATTATACTTTATATCTAATCCTTTCGGTAGCTAATGTAGTGCGGTATATCGAATTATGCTATACGGTTATCAGAAAATGTGTATATCGAAAATTCTATAGAAGAATATTGCATCAAATCTTTATATATACGATTTGATGTATAACTAAATAAATCTATGAGATGAAAATTTGTTTAAAATATTCACGATATACAAACTATGACGTGCTTAAATGAGTTTATAATGTGGTAAAAATTACTCATCTATGTAAAATTGGTATTCATAATAAATTATTAAGATACAAATATAAAGAAAAAAATAGATTTACATTAAGAAATAGTATATAATAGAGTCAAGAAAGTAGATTGACATTTTTTGATACGGATTTGAGGAGTTAAAAATATGGTTGAAGTTTCTTATGAACGTTTAGCTACGATTTTCAAGGCATTAAGCGATGAAACAAGATTACACATCATCGATATGTTGTCTTGCAATGAATTATGTGCAGCTGATATTTTAGCTAGCTTCAATTTGTCTCAATCTACGTTGAGCTACCACATGAAGATCTTAATTGATGCAGGTGTAGTTAACTCTCAACGTAATGGCTTATGGACTCGTTATTCCATTAATGAAGCTACATTTGGCGATATTTTAGATATCATCCCTCAATTATATAAATCCAAGGATGAGTGCATTTGCGCACAAATTAAATACTGCCGTATTTCTGAGCACGAAAAAGAAGCGTAACAATGAGACGATGGATTATGCATGTTGATATGGATGCATTCTTCGCGTCCATCGAACAACTGGATCATCCAGAATATAAAGGCCACCCCGTTATCGTGGGTGGTCTTTCTTCACGTGGCGTCGTTGCGACCTGCTCCTATGAGGCGCGTAAATTCGGTGTTCATTCTGCTATGCCTATCTCAAGAGCCAAGAAACTCTGTCCCGATGGCATCTATGTATATCCGCGGATGGATCGATATAAAGAGGTGTCGGAACAGATTTTTTCTATTATGAAAGAATTTACTCCCTACATCGAGCCGCTTTCTATCGATGAAGCCTTTCTTGAGGTGAGTGGCATGTCCACCATGTACAGTGGTCCTAAAGCACTTGGCCGTGCTATCAAAGACCGTGTATTTGAGGAAACAGGGCTGATCATCTCTGCAGGTTTAGCGCCAAATAAATTCCTTGCTAAACTGGCTTCCGATTTAGATAAACCTGATGGTCTTGTGGTCATTCCCTATGGCCGTGAAAGAGAGGTCTTGGCTCCGCTTCCTATTAAACGCATTTGGGGCGTTGGTCCTCGTACGGAAAAAATTCTGAAAAACGGTGGCTTTCACTTGATGCGTCATATTCAAGCCTTGCCTGATGAAAGCAGTTTGATTCCCCTCGTAGGCAATCAAGCGAGCCGCATATGGGAATTGGCGAATGGCATTGATGAAAGACCCGTAGAAACTGATCGTAAAATACAATCTATTGGCGCGGAAGAAACCTATGAAGAAGATTTAACTGATGGTAGTGCTATTGAATTAGAGTTTAGATACTTTGCGAATCGACTATCAAAACGATTGCGAAAACGTAACCTGTTAGGGCATACCGTGTCGATTAAGGTGAGGTATGATGACTTTACTACCGTGTCGAGACAAAAGCGCTTAGACACACCATCAGACCATGAGCATGTGTTCTTTGAAACAGCTCTGCTCCTGTGGAATAAGCTCATGCAAGATAAGACGAGCAAGAAACCTAAAGGAAAAGCAAAAGAGCTTGAATCCTTAGGTGCTACAACTAAGGTACAGGCTAAATCCTTTACGTATTCTTCTGAGGAAACCCGATGGATAGATCCTCCAGGTCCTATACGACTATTAGGCCTTACCGTAAGTGGTCTCGATGAAGAGGTGCCTATGCAGGACAGCCTCTTTGAATCTCTACAAGATGAAACTGAGGATAAGCTCGCCAGCGTGTTAGATTCGTTAGAGTCTAAATTTGGTGAAACCGCAGTCATGAGCGGCGCACTGTGGCAACGCTTTCACGGAGATAATGGACCACGTAGAAAGCGGTCAGAACTAAAATCTGCTGTGGATGCCCAGTCAGATCAAGCTGTGTATGCCCAGTCAGATCGAGAAGATGTGGAGCTCATACAAGCTGATAAAAAAGGCTTATAAAGTTTATATTGAATACTTTCGTAAATATAATTATTCGTGTTACAATATGGGTATAGTGTTAATAAATTACCGCAAGAGAGGTATAGATATGAGTTTATTTCGTGTAGCCATCCATTATGGCATCAACAGCAACGGCTTCTTGTCCTATGACACAGAAGCAAAAACAGTGTCCGTAGAATTACCTGAGCAAGAGTGGATCGATAAAGTAATTGCTTACTTAAACGATGAACATGCTATCGAGCATGCCACAGGTCTTGATACGTATGAACGGTTGAACGTAAAACCATTAGAGTCTTTAGATAATTTAAAATTAGCCTTAACACGCATGTGGGAAGCCATCGACGTACAAGTCGACTGGAGTCGTCCGGCGTAATTAAAATGAGATCCCTTTATTGTTATGTTTTATGATAAAGGGATTTTTTTACTATACCTATAGTTATGACAAGCGTATAGTACTAACAGATGCTGCAATATAGCGGAAATTAAGGAGAAAGATGTATGAAAAAGATAATCCTATCTATAGGGATACTTATGGTGTTAATCGTGGGTGTAATGATTAACTTTTCTAAAAGTTCTGCGGAAAGTCCTACCTTTATGCGAGAAGTATTACCAAAACAGGACGGCTTTGCTGCTGTAGGCAATGGTACTACTGGTGGTGCTAATGCTACCGAGCAGAATGTGTTTAAAGTAACGAATAAAAAAGAATTCGTAACAGCCCTCAAGAATCGAAAAAATACTACCCCTAAGATTGTGTTAGTGTATGGAACTATAGATTTCGATACTGATGATAATGGTAAACCATTAACTATGAAGGATTACATGGTTGATGGCTATGACTTTCAACAATATTTAGAAACTCATAAACCTAATAGCACAGCCCTTAAAAGTGTAAAAGATGAGCAGGAAGCAAAGCGCAAGGCGTCACAAAAGAACCAAAGTAAGTCTATTACTGTTCATGTACCGGCGAATACAAGCATCATTGGCATGGACAATGCAAAATTAAAAGGTGTAAACTTGGTGCTTGATGCAGATAATATCATCATACGAAATATTCAATTTGAATCTCCTTATGACTATTTCCCTGCTTGGGATCCTAGTGATGGACCAGAAGGAAACTGGAATTCTCAGTATGATAGTATCTCTATAAAAGGTGGCACTCACATTTGGATTGATCATAGTTCATTCCAAGATGGCCCTGAAACAGTAGAAAAATACTTTGGCCGTAAATACGAGCATAGAGATGGATTGGTAGATATTACTAATGAAGCAGATTATATTACTATCTCCTATTCTACGTTTGAAAACCACAATAAAGCTATGTTGATTGGTAGTAGTGATTCAAAGGTAGCAGATGAAGGTAAATTACATGTAACCTTGCATCATAATTACTTCCATAATGTAGTGCAACGTACACCAAGAGTACGATTTGGTCAGGTTCATGTGTATAACAATTACTTTGCATCTGATGCTGCTTCAAATAGCGAATATGCTTATGCGTACTCACTAGGGGTTGGAAAGGACTCTCAAATTTATGCAGAAAACAATGTAGCAGATATAGTGGGTAAAGATTATACATCATTTGTGAAAGTATTTAAGGGAAAACAACTTACTACGGTTAATAATGTATTTAATGGACAAAAAGTAGATACATTTAACAATACAGTGACACCGGTAGATTGGAAACCTGAACTGTTTACTACAATAGATCCTGTAAATGATGTAAAAGAAAATGTTTTGAATCATGCAGGTGCCCATAAGATTAATACATAAGATTAATACATAACGTTAATACATAACATAGTCTAGCTTTATACGTGAATATTAGTATCTCTGTATAATAGCAATGTAATAAGCCTATAGGATTGATTTCCTATAGGCTTTTCTCATGTATTGTTTTTTTAATGAGAACATGTATACACAGTTGATTAAGATTTCAGATTGTTATTTATACTGAAATGTGTTACGATTTAGTCGTAATCATAAATAATGATTATTGATTGTTAATATTTATTGATTTTAATGTAACTATATGCTTCATAAAATCTTTAAGATAGCATATTGTTACTTATTTTTTATTCTAAGTAGGAGTTTGTAACATGAGTGATGAAAAGAAATTAACGACAGCCTTTGGCGCTCCTGTACCGGATAATCGTAATTCTGCAACAGCAGGCAAACGCGGTCCTGTATTGATGCAAGATGTTTGGTTGATGGAGAAACTAGGTCATTTTGCGCGTGAAGTAATTCCAGAACGCCGCATGCATGCTAAAGGTTCCGGCGCATTTGGTACTTTCACAGTAACTAATGACATTACAAAATATACAAAAGCAAAACTGTTCTCTGAAGTAGGTAAACAAACGCCGGTATTCGTACGTTTCTCCACAGTGGCAGGCGAACGTGGTGCGGCTGATGCGGAACGCGATATCCGTGGTTTTGCTGTAAAATTCTACACAGAAGAAGGTAACTGGGACCTTGCAGGTAACAATACACCAGTATTCTTCATCCGCGATCCATTGCAATTCCCTGACTTGAACCGTGCTGTAAAACGCAATCCGAAAACAAATCTTCGCGATGCGACAGCAAACTGGGACTTCTGGACTAGCTTGCCAGAGGCTATTCACCAAGTAACAATCGTAATGAGTGACCGTGGTATTCCTAAATCTTACCGTACAATGCATGGTTTTGGTAGCCATACATACAGCTTGATTAACGAAAACGATGAACGTGTATGGGTTAAATTCCACTGGGTTTGCCAACAACCGATCGAAAACCTCTCCAACGCTGAGGCGGCTGAAATTGTGGCTAATGACCGTGAAAGCCATCAACGTGATCTCTTCGATGCTATCGAACGCGGCGATTTCCCTAAATGGAAATTATGTATTCAAGTGATGACAGAAGAACAAGCTAACAACATGCCATACAACCCATTTGACTTAACAAAGGTATGGTATCACGATGAATTCCCATTGATTGAAGTCGGTGTAATGGAGCTTAACCGCAACCCTGAAAACTACTTCCAAGACGTAGAACAAGCTGCATTTGCACCTTCTACTATCGTTCCTGGCATCTCCTTCTCCCCTGATAGAATGCTTCAAGGTCGTTTGTTCTCCTATGCGGATGCACAACGTTATCGTCTAGGTGTAAACTACCATCAAATCCCTGTTAATGCCCCTAAATGCCCTGTAAATAGCTATCATCGTGATGGCCAAGGCCGTATGGATGGTAACAGTGGTTCTACTATTGGCTATGCACCGAATAGCTTTGGCGAATGGGCTGAACAACCACAATTCAAAAACCCTGGCCTAGATGTATCTGGTGCAGCATACCAATATGACTTCTATGAAGACGATTCTGACTTCTACACACAACCAGGTAAATTGTTCCGTCTCATGAGCCCTGAAAAACAACAAATCTTGTTTGAAAATACAGCGGCAGCTATGGATGGCGTACCTGATTTCATCAAAGAACGCCATGCAAAACATTGTTACCAATGTGATCCAGCTTATGGTGAAGGTGTAGCTAAAGCTTTGGGCATGAATATCGATTTCAGCGATGTAAAATAAACTAACAAATCTCTAATAAAATTCTCTTATATTTACATAAATGATCTCTTAAAAGACACAAAACAATCCTATAAACTTGCACACACAATTCTTAACTAATTTATGTAAATAAACCACAAAGAGCCTATACAACCACCTACATCAAATTGATTGTCGGTATGGTGTATAGGCTCTTTTTAGTTCTAAAAATATATAAATCTATGGAGGACTTTAGTATAATTATGTAGAATTACATTGTGTATTGGATGTATACAGAGAGCAAATGTGGTTAGGAGGCAATTATGAAACATAGTAGTTTGGCATGGTATGTAGCGGTGGCTTGTCTTGGCGGTAGCCTTTGCGTAGGTTCTGTAGTACAGGCGGATTCTCCGACAACGGTGAATGATGCGGCCGCACAAGCAGAGCAGATGGCGCTCAAGCAAAAACAGCAGTACCAAGCCGAAACAGAAACAATGGGGCTCTTATGGATGCGTACCTCTGCGGAGTACAGAGCTCTGGCGTATCAAGGGTACAATGTGGCGCTAAATCTTGTTAAGATGGCCGTTACGGATCCATCTCATCAAAGAAAACCTCTTGCTATCGTTCTTGATGCGGACGAAACCGTAGTGGATAATACTAAACTGATGGGTGAAAGCGTTGCTAATGGCAATGGTCGCTTCGATGCTCCTTGGTGGCGTCAAGCTGTGCACCAAGGTAAATCGCAAGCCATGCCAGGTGCCGCTGAATTCCTAAATGAAGTACATAAACAAGGGGTAGAAATATTCTACGTTTCAAACCGCTATGCACCTGTTAACTATGATGCAACAGTACAAAACTTTAAGGAACTAGGATTCCCATCCGTCGATAAAGAACATGTACTACTATTCGAAAAAGACTCTGATAAACAACCTCGTTTTGATGCAATCACTAAGAAATACAACGTCATTTTGTATATGGGTGATAATGCAGGGGACTTCCCAATCGGCACAAAAGGTAAGACCTTAGCTGAAAGAAATGCTATCATCGATGAACATAAAGAAGACTTTGGTACTACCTTTGTAGTATTCCCAAATCCTGCCTACGGGTCCTGGGTAAGTGCATTAGCAAAAGGCTACCAAAACCTTAGCCCAGAAGAACAAAAACAAGTGAATAACCAATACCTACAACAATAAGGATGCCTTGCGTATACTTTATTAAAAACGATATAATAAAGTATACATGCGTCTATAGCTCAGTAGGATAGAGCAGCAGTTTCCTAAACTGCGTGTCACTGGTTCGATTCCGGTTAGGCGCACCAGTATAGAAAAGAAGGTATACGGCTTATAAAAGCCGTATACCTTCTTTTTTGTATTTTCTTGCAATTCTTATGAGCTAGAATTATAATATTAGAGTAATATTCATACTTTATTCATGTTAAATCATGAATGGTGCATAGAGGGTGCTATACGATTCAGGTTTCATCAGGTAACTTTGAATCTTTTTTTGAGTATATTGTTTGTGTTGTCTTAAAAAGGGGTAAAACACATGAAAAAAGAATTACTTTTAACGGCTATGATTACCGCCGGTATTACTACAACAGCCTTTGCTGCATCTAACTTAGATATTAGCGCTACCACTGCAGCGCCATTAAACATGCAAAATTCTATTGCCTATGGTGGGGATAATAAAGTTGAGCAGGGTATGTTCTCCCCTGTAAAAAATATATTGCTTGGTGGCGACAAGAATACCGTTCGACCTTCCGCTAATGATACTATCACTTCTGGTACTAATAATACTGCATCTGGTCCGGGAAGTATCGTAGCAGGTTGGTATAATACAAACTCTGCTACTCACAGCTTGGTAGTAGGTACTAGCAATAATGTTGGTGGTACGAATAATATTGTAGGTGGCTTTAAACAGGTTAATAATGACAATGCAATTAACTCTTTATTAATTGGTAACCATAATAGCGTTGATGGTCAGAACTCTGTGGCTTTAGGCATGAATAACACCGTTAAAGGCAATAATGCTTTGGTAGGTGGTACTGGTGCTAAGGTTCAAGGTAATAATGCTATTGCCTTTGGCGACAGTGCGAAAGCAACGTATGATGATGCGTATGCTATTGGTCGTAAAGCTGAAGCAACTGCTCAAAATACTGTTGCTATCGGTAACAATGCAAAGGCCAATAATGACATGGGTACAGCGATTGGCTATAATGCAAAAGCAAAAAATGATTACGCTACAGCAGTAGGTTATAGTGCGAGTGGTACAGGTAATCAGTCCTCTGCGTTTGGTTTTAATGCAGAAGCAACGGCTATGAATACAACTGCAGTTGGCTCCTATGCGAATGCTAGCGGTGCGTACTCCACAGCGTTAGGCTTTAAAACAGTGGCTTCTAATGAAGACGCTGTGGCATTAGGTAATTATTCTACTAGTGCTGGTAAAAGTGCCTTTGCTGCTGGCACTTTAGCGAATGCAGCAGAAAAGGACTCTTTAGCAATCGGTCATAGTGCAAGTACAACTAAGGAAAATGGTATCGCTATCGGTACAAATGCATCTGTAACTGGTGTGGATTCTATTGCTATCGGCAAAGCCGCAAATATTGCTAAAGCGGGTAGCATTGTAATTGGTAGAAATACGACAGCAGATGAATTAGCAGTATCCATTGGTACTGACTCTGTAGCAACTGGTTGGGGTGGTACTGCAGTAGGTACTATTTCCAAAGCAACTGGTGCTCAATCCACTGCTATCGGTGATAATGCGCAAGCATCTGATACATACTCCACAGCACTTGGGGTATCTTCTGTAGCTTCTGGCAGAGCGGCTAATGCGATTGGCCTTTCTAAAGCGACAGGCTTTGCATCTAATGCCATTGGTTTCATTGCAGAGGCTTCTGGTAAAAACGCTACTGCGATCGGCAATGCAGCTAAAGCTCTAAATGAAAATTCGATTGCTATTGGTACAAATGCGAAGGCTGCTACAGATAACAGTATTGCACTAGGTGCTAAGTCTGTTACAGATACAGCTGTGTCTACTAGTTCCGGTGTTATTGGCGGCAGAACTTATAACTTTGCTGGTGGAAATGCGGTTGGTACATTGAGCATTGGTGATAGTGGTGCAGAACGTACCATTACAAATGTAGCGGCAGGTCGTGTGTCTGCTACATCTACAGATGCAGTCAATGGTTCCCAACTACACGCTATTAAAGATGTAGTAGATAATCATGAAAACCGCATCACTACTATAGAAGGCGATATTAATACATTAAATAATCGTATTGTTAATGGTGGCGCTAATAGCTTAAATGAAGCTAAATCCTACACTGATCAACAAGTATCTAGCATAGCGGCGGCTTCTGCAGCACTCGCTGGCTTGCATCCATTAGATTTCGATAAACATGATAAATGGTCCTACTCCGTTGGCTTTGGTAACTATAAAAATGCTAATGCAGCGGCGTTAGGTGCCTTCTATCGTCCTAATAAAAACACCATGTTTAATGCTGCTACTACCGTTGGTAACGGCCGTAATTCTATTAGCTTAGGTGCTAATTTCAAATTTGGTAAAAGCTCTGAAGAGGTAACTACTGAAGATGCAGCACAACTTAAGAAAGATATGAAAGACTTAGCTGAAAAATATAATGAGTTAGAACGAAAATATACTGAATTAGCAGCTAAATTAGAATCTAAATAATATAATCAAAACTCCTACAAGATTTTTCTTGTAGGAGTTTTTTTTTATCCTATGCTTTTATTATAAGTATTCCTTAATAATGATATAATTAAGATATATATTCAGTTACATATTCGGTTACATATTAGTTACATAGTCAGCTAAACATTATATGTAAGCAACAGTATATGGGGGAGAGTGTATATGAGCTTTTACAATTGGATTCAAGAAAAACTATTTGATAATTTTGAAGAATGGCGCTTGAAGAGCCCTGGTTCTAATGGAAACGGTTTTAATATAGTCGGAATAGATAATACCTTAAAGGCTATGCATGATGGATTTTATATGTACATGGAGTTATACCCACCTCATGCCATCGATGGATGTACAGCCATGAAAGCACGTGTAGGTAAAACGCAGGATGCAGTAGATTTATTCTTAGATATAGATGGCAAGACCTATCGTATGGCTGATGTAAGTTATCCTGACGCAGTGAAGATGATGCGGGCTTTTATGAAAAAACGCAGAGTACCTGATTATAGTTTGTGTGTAGAAGCAGTGTATCTAGATATTGATCAGATGCGATCTACATTTACAGAGTTAGCAACGTTGTTGCTAGGCGATGCAAAACAAGCTAAATCGTTTATGACCAAGGTAAAGTTGAGCTCCCTGGAAGAATTGGAAGATAGCTGGTGGAACTTCTATGAGGAACTACTCTCTATAGGATATGCCGTAGAGTTAGACTGTAAATGTGAACTAGAGGATTTTATTTATCATGTACAGAAGTTAATACGTAATAAGTCTTTAGATACTAGAGAAAATCTAACTATTGATACAGCAGCATTAGATGAAGATCAAGTTATTATGGACTGGTGTGCTAGTCTTAATTCTACGTGGGAAAACTATACGTTAGTAGGCATGGACACAGGAACAGATAGCTTTGTACTTATGGTGCTTTCAAATGAGGAATTCAAAAGAGTCCAAGAACTAGCTAAAGAGCTATTACATAGAATCGATGTAGCTGAGCGATTATGATGGTGTTAGGCTATAGACTAGTTATATATTTGCTTGTATGTGATAAATAGGAGAGAGTCATATGAGTATTGTACGTCTACCAGAATATGAAGCAGAATTTGAATCGGAAGAGTTTGAAATTTATGCATTGCCGCGCAGTGATGCGAATGGGGCTAGTCCTTATTTAGATAAGTACCATAGACCACTGGTGGATACCGATGCTATCCTAGATACTCGAACTGGTGTGCTTGACCGTAGCGAAGGTATTTTGACGTGGATTATTGAAGGCCTTGAAGATAGATGGGGTTATTCTTTTGAGCCCCATGGGGTCTATAAATTATTAGTTAAGAAAGCAAAACCCTTAGAGGATTTGGGCTATATGCGCCCCTCTTGGAATAATCGCTATTATGTGCTTGAGGTGTTAGAGGAACATGCTAAACATAGCGAGTTAGAGGCGTTGTCGGCGTATTTGAAAACCCCTAAATACCTTCATACCGATAGGGGAGACTTCCTGTTAAATCGTGAGTATCAATATTACACAGCGAGAATTGATGATTATGCATTCACCCTTGATGTAGATGAGGGTTCTGATGAAAGCTGTACTGTAGCATTGGCTGCTTTCAATACAATAGGTAATTTCAAAGCATTTGAACAACGAATTAGCGTATATATTAGTGAAAAATTGCTAGACCTTGCTAATGATTGGCTTGACAATGACGACCAAGATCCGATTACGTCAGACATATTTGCCAAGCGTATTACGATGGGAGAATTGGCGTTTCGCAATGATGGCACCATAGAGGTATATTATGACGACGATGATATCTTCTGGGGGCACTGTATCATAGCTCATATTGATGCAGATGGAAATCCTACTGATGCGGATATTGCAGGATAATCAATTAATGGAGCATCCTAATGAGAAAATCGGAATTAATGACATTATGGAATGTTGAAAGCTGGTCTGAAGAACCGTATGGCGTTTACTTTGTATCTCGCAGATTGGGCACTAATTGTTTAGAGAATGAAGGACAAGCCTTTCAAAAACTTAATATTAGTTGCACCAATTATACTGAGGCTGAGGTGCTTTCACTACCAATATGGAAACAATTATATGTTCAATTAGATAAATTAGATCAACTAGCACAGGAAATTATACAAAAGGAAATACCGCAAGAAGAGTCTGTTGTACTTACACTAACGGATATAATGTTAGATAAATCAGGTTGTTACGACGCATTTGCGCTAGGCTATGATGTGGGAGAATCCCCGGCAGGGCATCTATATGTTTTGGTTTCTTTTGATGAAAACTTTACGGTTCAACAAGATGTGATATACGAAACCTTATAGAGTTGTTTTAAAGTGGTGATACTGGTGTTGTATTCTACCTAAAAATATAAGTGATATATAGGAGAGAGACCATGGAAGATATGTATAAATTAGTCAAAGATTTCTTCAGTCATGATATGGATTTAGATGATTTATTTGATTCCGAAGCCATCATCTGGATTGACTGGCGTGAGGATGACGAAGATGTGGTGCGCTATTTCAATGATATGATGGATGAGCCTATCGATATTCAAACCGTTAACAATGGCAAGCTCTATGGTGACGATATTGTGCTACAAAAGGGCGATAAAGAACTGCAAATTCCTTACGGTGATGAGAAAGATCGAGATGTAACGATCAAATACTTCAACGACTTCGTTCAGCCTGACTATGAGGTGCGTTGGTTTACTGAAAGCCTTGGAAACGATACGATCGGATTTACCGTGCTTTCAGGGGCAGAATGGGCCAATTTAAACGATGAGTTTGGGGCAGATACAGTTCGTTACTATTTTGAACCTATCAATATTGAAAGTAACATGTTTAATCTCGACATGGACGAAGTATTTGCACTACTGGCTTTACGAGAAAATAGTGACGGTGTGAATACTGACTTTAGTGTACAGTTAGATTGGATTACAATCAAAAACAAAGAAAAAGCCTTAATTGAACAAAAAGAAAAGGGACAAATAGACTTAAAGCAGTATATGGTCGCTAAAAAAGAAATTCAAAAGATTAAAGATGAGTTTGTAGCAGCTCATGGTGAGATGGATTAGGACAATCAGATAGAGACGATAAGAGATAGCAAATAGGAGAAATAATAAGGGATAAAAATATGGATTATTTAAAAATATTACATGAAGATTCCAACTTGGCAGCAGATTTTGATGCTCTGTTTGATTTCTTTTTGCTCGATGAACCTACAGAACGCGATGAGATTGAGGGGAAATGTACCTTTTCTATGGATGGAAAGGCTTTTGCTCGTGATGGTGCTGGCGGTGAATATCATCAATTAGAGGATGGCTCTATCGGTTATGTCAGCAGCGAAGGTCAATGTGGTCGTATAGCTGAAAGTATAGATGATTTAATCCATTTATTGGTGTATAGCATTTGCTGGCATGATTATTGTGACTCCAGCCAGTATACAGACATGGGTACTCTTGAAGCCTATGCCAATGAGCGTCATGATGAAATTGCTTCTTATACAGAAATGGATGTATGGGAAACCGTTGTTAAGGCGCTAGGTATGCCTTCCGAAGCCAATGTGGCTGTTGAATTACAAAAGTTTTATGATGCAGCACATCGAGAACCTCTGTACCAAGGCTTTTACCATGAAGAAGATGGTAGTATTACGCCTTATGAAAGTCTATTCTTTTAATATGTAAAATGGGAAAATAATCAGCAATAAAAGAGTGTTTCAAGAGGTTTTGTGTTGTAATAGGAGAATCGTATGGCAATTGATGGAGTAAAGATCATAGATAGTGATGACGGTCATGATATTTATAATGATATTGTTGAACGATACAAGGATGGCGTCAGTATTGATACAATCATTTCTGAAATTTTAGGTGAGGAACAAAATTTTTGCACTGATGAGTTTTACACAGAAATTTATTGGACTGCTGTGGCCTATTCGCTGTGGAAGATAGGTCATCTACCAGATGACGTCAAAGAGAAAGCCTTAGATATAATCGCTCAGGGCCCTCATGAGTTTTGGCTAGACATCGATAGTAAGGCCCTTAAACAGCGTCGAAAGGTATTAGATAAGCTAGCCGAACAGCTACAAAGTGAAAATCCAAAGCCGATTAAGGTTCGTAAATCTAAAACGAAGCGAGAACCTTATTTTAAGGTGGGCGATGTATTAGCTGTTAAGTTTGAAAACGAGTATGGTGCTATATTCGTCTCTGACGTGGATCAATCACCGCGAAAAATCGAGTACCATTTAGCCTGTACGCGGCTTTTACAAGAAGAAAAACCAACAATGGAGGACTTTCTAAATAGCAAAATCGCATGCCGAAAAGATAATACAAATTTTGGTATCGATACAGACTGTTGGTTCAATCATAAGGACCTAGGCCTGTTGCTAGAAAATTTAGAAATCATCGGAACCGTTGAACTCTATCCATGTAAACTATGGACACTAGCACCAAGAGGCACGTTGGAGGACATCTATGAGGAGATTACAGATAGCCCTCGGATTGGAAAACTACGTCTTATAGATACTTATGAATTGGTGAAAGCGGTTATTGAGAAATAATCAGTGGCCAAAGGCGTTACTATATGGGCATACATATAAAGAGATGCATATAAAAATGTACATATAAAAGGTTACTATAAGGGTGTAAATACAATGGATACTATGACTAAAAAATACATAGAAAATGTAAAAGTCAGTGATATACCGTGGCATCGGTTAACGACCTCTTATGGACGGGGCACAGATTTTCCTAATCAATTTGATGTTTTATGGAAGATGGAAAGCATAGAAGCTGTTGATGCGGCTGGTGAAGAGCTAGCACTTAATATTGAGCATCAATCGACGTTGTGGCATGCTACACCATTTGCCATGATTTTCTTGCTTCGTATTTTTAAGAAAGCCCAGGAAGAGAGCGTTCATAATGAGGTGGCTCAGTATTTGGCAGAACAATTGGTTGAGTTGTTTACTGTGATTGCTGACTGCATTCGAGATGGTCTTATGCTAGAGCATGCAGACCCCTTGCCGAACTTTGAGGATATGCTCAACGAAGAATACCTTTGGTCGGAAGAATATGATGAAGACGAAGATGTTCTTAGATATGAGGAAGAGGACGTATTCCCTGATGATTTATTCTTTAGCTTCTATTACTACTCCCTGCAAGTGCTTTTACTAGCTATTCCGTTATTAGATAAATCTCATGAAGGAGAAGCTAATTTACTAGACTTACTGACAGAGATAGAGTACTAAATAAGAGATAGAGTGCTAAATATTTAAGGGGATTACAGATTATTACATATCTACTGAGATTACAGATTACTAGTTATCTACGGAGGGTTTAGACTATGGGTTTGATTGCTAATTATAGTTGTTTAAGCGATGCAAATTTAAAAGAGCTTAAAGCTATGGGCTCAGAAGAGGAGGAAATTCTTGAAAGCGTTGAAGAGTGGAATGACGACGATGAATTATTGCTCGATATCGATAAAATGTGGGATGTACTTCACTTTGTGCTAACTGGCGTAAGCACTGACCATAAGGATGATAATAATCCTCTTAGTCAAGCTGTACTTGGCATAACCGCTGTTGAAGAACTATCGGATTATTTGGCGTATACTGAACATGATAAATTAGCAGATATCGTGGCAGCTCTAGAGCAGTTTGATATGGAAGAAGCTCTTGAATCTTTTGATATGGCAGCCTGCAAAGAGGCAGAGTTATATCCAGATATTTGGGATTACGATGAGGAAGAGGAAGAAATCAAAGACGAACTTCTTCATGATTTCGAACAAATGAAACGCTTCTATAAACAAGTGCTAGACGCTAATGGGAACGTACTTGTATCAATTTGTTAAGTTTATAAAAGGAAATTATTATCATGGATAAAGCGCGTAAAAAGGAATTATTAAAAGCTTATGCAGATAAGCAAAAGCAATCGTTTAAAGATAGTTTGCCAATGGACGAAGAGTTGTTTTGGAATCTCTTTGACTATGTAGACGAGAAGTTAGAGGCAAATGACGGTTGCGACCATAGTCTGACTTTCACCAGAGAATTCTTGGAAAAACAAGAGGTAGATGTGGAAAGCGTACTAGATTGGATCGTCAACGAAGGTGGCGGCTGTGACTGCGAGGTTCTCTACAATGTGGAAGAACGTTTTGAGGAGTACGATTAATAGTATTTTCTATAGTTAACTCCTTTTATTTGCAGGTGTTATCGTAAAGGTATATAGTAAAGGCATGTGATGTAATTATTCACATGCCTATTTTCTTTATAAGGAGGACGCTATGCAACACGTTCAAACCCGCAGTACTACGTCCGCGTTAGTACTCACAGCCGTATTGATTGCCCTCGCAACACTGTTTACCATGTACACGAAAATTCCAGTACCTGGCATTCGCGGCTATTTCAATGTTGGAGATGTCGTTATTATGACATCAGCTCTATTATTAGGTCGAAAATACGGCGCCTATATTGGTGCTCTCGGCCCGGCGCTAGCTGATCTATTCCTCGGCTACGCAGTCTTTGTACCAATCACCTTTGTGGTGAAAGGCATTGAAGGCTATCTTGTCGGTACTGTTTATAACAATAAGACCACTACCTCTGCCTTAGCGGCAACTATCGTAGGTGGTATTATTATCGTAGCCGGCTACTTCATCGCTGAATACTTCGTATTCGATCCAGGCGTAGCCATTGCTAGTATTTTGACTAACACCATTCAAGCCGTTATGAGCGTTATAATTAGCATGATTCTCTATGCTATCTTGCGCAAACGCCTTGGATAGCAAATTGACAGTCACTAGAATTCAGACTATACTATAAGTACAAAAGAGCCAGTTAACGTGTTCTAGGCGTTAGGCTCATCAAAGAAACATGAATTTGATAAACCTAACGTGTCTAAGTATTGCAGTACTTAGTCTTAAACGTTAGGTTTATCTTATTTTATAATCAAATAACTGATTATTTCTTAAGAATTAACACTACGAGGGTAGCGAATAAAATCATTAATGATAATGCTTCGTATACAGTCATAATGTCACCTCCCTCGAAAAGACGGAGATGAACCTAACTCACGTTAATGGCTCTTTCGTTATTAGTATAAAAATAGGAGGCAGGTTATTATAACATGCCTCCTATTAATCATAATTTGACGATATATGGTATTCAACCTATAATATGAGTAGATAGCCGAGCGAGTAGAGACGTCAGGCTCATCTCAAAAAACTGAAAAAATCAGGAAATGGCCTTTTCGTTTTATCTAGCTACGAGCTGTAACGAAGGGCTATTTGCTTTTTGTAAAGCAAATAAGGGCAATAAGTGACCCGAATGAAATGAGAATTGTCAGAATATCTATGACAATTGATAAAATTTCAAAATCACTCATAGTTTCACCCCCTTCTAAAAAGAAGAGAGGCCCAACCTCGTCGGCTACATTATTATTATAATGCGAACTAATATGCGATACAATAAGCATTGATTAATAGAGATATAACTATTTTATAGTGTGGTTATAATATTTTAGTGGAATAAAGTTTTATATGGTATAATACTTTCATTATGTAGTGAGAAAAGGAGATCTAAATGGCAAATTTACCTAACTGCCCTAAGTGTGGCGACGAGTACACATACGAAGACGGTCATATGTTTATCTGCCCTATGTGTGGCAATGAATGGACAGCAGCTGACGCACAAGCTGCAGCTGAAGCAGGTATCATTCGCGATGCTAACGGCAACGAGCTAGCTGATGGCGATACAGTTGTTGTTGTAAAAGACCTCAAAGTAAAAGGCGCGGGCGTATTGAAACAAGGTACGCGCGTTAAAAACATTCGCCTCATCACGGATGCTAGCGATGGCCACGATATCGATTGTAAAATCGATGGATTCGGTGCAATGGCATTGAAATCTGAAATGGTTAAAAAAATCTAATAAAAGGAATCCCTATCGATATATTCGGTAGGGATTTTTTCATGTCATAAATGGTATAATCAACGTAGAATGCGTGTAGTGTGAGAGTATTTAGACGAGAGGAAATTATGGTAAAACGTGTTGTGTTACTGGCTGTATTGGCATCTATGATGGGAACTGTTAGTTCTTTAGCGGCGGATTTAAGGCCCACAGATAAGCGTACCTATGAATTACAGCAACAAATCTCTTATAATGTCATCATTCCTAGTGAGGCTTTTAAAACGGGTGCTGACGGCACCTTGATTGTTCCCGTGGAGATTAAGACCGATGATAAGGGCAATATCGTGGCTGTTGAAGCAGGGCCTAATAATTGGAAATTAGATCGAGAGGCTTACCCTATCTTTGAAGAGGCTGCCAAAGAGGCGGCTTGGAACGCAAAGCATGTCGATACGGAGGAAGAGTTGGTAATAACGATTCCGGTTAGTATTGTTATGTTATCCGGAGATAAGCCTAAGAAAAAATAAAGGAGCATTTATGGAGTCTACAAAAGATTTAGAGAAATATACTTACGACCTACTGGCGGAGCGAGGCGTTACGTTAGAGGATATTGCAGAGCTCGTTTTATACGTTCAAAAACCATACATGCCGAATTTAAAGATTGAAGAATGCCGTGAACATGTGGCGTCTGTACTTTCAAAACGAGAAGTACACAATGCGATTATTACAGGCATCGAGCTAGACAAGTTGACGGAACAAAATAAATTATCTCAGCCGTTGCAACGCATCGTGGCTAATGATGAAAGCCTCTATGGTATCGATGAAATCTTGGCGTTTTCCATCGTTAATCTATATGGTTCTATTGGTTTTACAAACTATGGCTATTTAGACAAGGTAAAACCGGGTATTATCAAAAAGCTAGACAGTGAAGAGGGTGGTCGCTGTAATACATTCCTCGATGATTTAGTAGGTGCTGTGGCAGCGGCTGCAGCAGGGAAATTGGCGCATAATGAACCTCATCGGGTACACCATGCATTGGCTGAAGAAAAAGCATAAATTCTTGCTATTGATGTTATCTAAAATTAAGAGTATAACTAGTAGTGTAGTGAATATTAATGTATTCTTTGTAGACTATATACAGGAGGAACTATGCAAAAGGTTCTAGTTGTTATCGATATGCAAAAAGATTTCGTAGATGGCGCCCTTGGTTCAACGCAAGCGCAGTTGATCGTAGATAATGTGCGCAAGAAAATTGAAAGTTTTGATGGGCCTATCATCTTTACTCGTGATACACATGATACTAATTATCTTGAAAGCCAAGAGGGTAAGTTCTTACCTGTTACGCATTGTGTTAAGAATACAGAAGGCTGGCATATTGTAAAAGGTTTAATTGAGGCCGCAGAAGGTCGTCCTATCATGAGCCCTGTATCCTTCGTAGATAAGCCAAATTTTGGATCCCTTGAACTATTATCTCGTTTGGAAGGGATGAACTCGGTCAACCCTATTGAGTCAATTACGCTCGTTGGTTTATGTACAGATATTTGTGTTGTTTCTAATGCTATTATATTGAAAGCTGGTTTACCAGAAATCCCTGTTTATGTAGATTCTAGCTGCTGTGCTGGCGTTACAGAAGAGTCTCACCAAGCGGCGTTAACAACGATGAAAATGTGCCAATGTATCGTTGAATAATTACCTTATTATTGAACCCAAAGGCTATAGGAAATCCTATAGCCTTTTTCTATGGGAAAATACATTGACGATTTTCTATATAGTGTGTACAATAAAAAAAGAATGATAATTTATATCAATAATAAATAACCGATGCAGGTGCATCGAAACGCTTTCACCAGAACGATACGTACTGATACATATCGTTCCATGCCCTAAATTTAAGGAGGACTATTATGAAACCTTTCGAACTCGCACCATTACCATATGCTTATGATTATCTTGAGCCTGTTATCGACACAGAAACAATGAAATTGCATCATGACAAGCACCATCAAGCGTATGTTAATAATTTAAACGCTGCTATCGCGAAATACCCTGATCTTGCTTATGGCTGTGTAGACTGCATTCTCGGCGATATCGCTAATGTGCCAGAGGACATCCGTCAAGCTGTTATCAATAACGGCGGCGGTCACAAGAACCACACTATGTTCTGGGAAATTATGACAAAACCAGACACTTCCAAATTGCAAGGTCCTTTAAAAGAGGCTATCGACGCTGAACTTGGTGGCTATGACGCTTTTGTTGAAAGCTTCTCCGCGGCGGCAGCAACACGCTTTGGCTCTGGTTGGGCTTGGCTTGTAGTGAATAAAGAAGGTAATCTTGAAGTTACATCCTCTGCAAACCAAGATAACCCTCTATTAGAAGGTAAAAAAGCCATTCTATGCTTAGACGTTTGGGAACATGCATACTACTTGCACTACCAAAACCGTCGCCCAGACTATATCAAGGAATTCTTCCGCGTCATTAACTGGGATAAAGTTTCTGAAAACTACGAAAAAGCATTGAAACCACATCACGATTAAGTGATACGCTTGTCAGAAACAGAAACAGAAACAGAAACAGAAACAGAAACAGAAACAGAAACAGAAACAGAAACAGAAACAGAAACAGGATTTAAATTAGGAATAGAAGAAGCAAACTAATTTATATATAACGGATAGATGATAAATCCAGCCCCAATGT
>NZ_CAKPTN010000008.1 GCF_934190855.1 uncultured Veillonella sp.
TGTTTATTTTATATTGAAGGAGATTAAATGTCAATACAAAATTACATTCACCTTATATCAAATTTAATAACTTTATTTCAGATTTTATTCGCTTTATATCTAACGACCTTCACCTTATATCAATTTATGTTCTACCAGGAATTTATGTGCCACATCAGCTGGTAACTGATGCTCTGTTTCAACGGCGTAATTCATCTTTGCCATCTCTTGATCTGTAATTGTATGATTCAAACTTTCTAATACAGTCCACAATTCAGGATGTGCGATTAATATTTCACTACGCACCACATTGCCAGCCATGTAGGATGGATATAGATGCTTATCATCTTGTAACACCGTAATCGGCGCCACACTGAGCTGACCATCTGTAGTAAATATAGGCATTACATCTACATCACCACGACTAATAGCCGCATACTTAAGACCGATATCCATATCTTTAGTCGCTTTAAATCTCATGTTATATACGCGTTGTAACCCTGCATAGCCATCTTCACGACCAAAGAAATCATATTCACCGCCTAATGTTAAAGATGGTGCTATGCGAGCAAGATCAGAATAGCTTTTTAGCCCATAGGTCTGCGTCAGTTCATTACGCACCCCGATGCCATAGGTATTATTAAATCCGTACATACCGACCCATTCGAAATTGTATTCCTCTTTGTATGCTTGTGAAAGCTCATTAAATAGACTTTCATCATAAGCATCAGTGCGTTTCAATACAGCAGACCATGCGGTCCCCGTATATTCAGGATATATATCAAACTGACCTGTACGCATAGCGGGCTGAATATTGGACGTACCACCACCTACTCCTTCTGTAACCTCTACAGTGAGATTGGTCTTATGCTCGATTAATTCTTTTAACACATTACCTAAAATGAGCTGCTCTGTCATAGGCTTTGTCGCAATATGGATAACATCAGCTTTCACATGACGACAATAGAGAGACCAACCACCAACAGCCATTGCAATTAAGGTCATGGTAGAAAGGAATATAATCGTATACCGTTTCATGTTAGGACTAATGCGCGTCACCCTTTCACCAAGAGAGAAGATCGCATCCACAACAATCGCTAAGAGTGCAATCAACAAACTGCCTGCAATAGTTAGTGCACTTTGATTCGTAGTGATTCCTCGATAAATCGCTACGCCTAGACCACCTGCGCCAATAAAGGACGCTATCCCTGTCAAGGCAATAGTCATAACGAGCATAGTCCGTATACCTGCCATAATCGTGGGCATCGCCAAAGGAATCTCTATATTCCACAACCGTTGAAGCCTCGTAAGGCCTAATGCTATGCCCGCTTCGCGCATATCCGATTTAATCTGATCGAGACCGGTAAAAGTATTGCGCACCATCGGCAGTAGTGCATAGATGACTAGTGCAATAACAGCCGTCGTATTGCCAACCCCCGACACATATAATAGGAGACCTAGCATCGATATGGAGGGGATGGTATACAGAAAATTAACGGCCAACATAACTGGCCCTGATAACCGCTTGTACTCATGTATAAGAACACCCAATAATCCCCCTATAATAATAGCGATAATCGACGCCGATAAGGAAATCTCTATATGTTCCCATAATAACTGGAGAAAAAAATCTGAGCGATTAATTAATAATGATATTACTTCATGCATTACATACACCGCCTTTCTCTTGTACGTAATAAAAGCGATTGTATATGCGTCTTACGGCAAATCGCACCCTATAAAACACTCCATTAGAATACGATTGAACCATAGTCCATAATACTATTGTATACTTAATTCCCTCCTAACTCTAGTTACAAGACATATCTAAAAGTAATTACTTAATCAGGCATATCAAATAACTCTAAGCATAAGCAATATTTCAACATAAGTACTTAGGTATCTATATCAGATAACCTAGCTAAGATATATATAAACATGATTGCTTAGATATCCACATCATACAGGTTAATAGCCTTAATATCTCTAAATGAAATCTCAACCCCCTGTACAACTAGTATTTGTAAGCGCTTATTAATCAGATCTACAGGACCGATGATTTCTATATATTTGTGCTTGTCATAATAAACCACACGCACCCAATCTCCACAGTGTAAAAGCTGCAAGGCTTTATTTACTTCTTCGATTTGATCCTCTGATAGCTCTACTCGAGCTTCCTTTGGTCGTGCCACAGCCGCTAGGAGAGTTTCAAAGCCCTTCAATGCCGCAAAGGGCATAAATTGTTTCGCCCGTTGTAAACGAGACATACGATGTTTCATTAATGTATACCTCCCCTTATGCGACTAATGTATTTCCAATATATCTATTCCACTATTTATTTCCAATGTATCCATTCTACTATTTATTCCCCATTGTGCCCGCCTACCAAGGTATTTCTAAAGCGCATAGTCCCTTCCTCTTGTAAGCTAGAGGCGCGCAGAATAGAGTTTTTACCAAACTGTTCCTTGATGGATAGCATCGCCTCTTGTACTTGTCGCTCCTTTTCCTCTGTATCTGTCGTAAGAGCGCTAAATAAGTCCTCCTCTTGAGGGATGGCTGAACGATTCACCAAATCCTCAAAACTTATTCCAATGCGACGGATAAGCTCATTTTTATGACAATGCTGCTCATATAGTTTAATAACAGCCGCCGTCAACGTCTGTAAAGAATCTGTATATTGTTTGAGCTTTTTAGAGCCCCCTGTGGAGCGCACCATCTCGTCTGCATAGCCAATATGAACGTGAATATGGTTCGTAACCCCTTTAATTTGTAAAAGCTCTAGTACCAAGGACTCTACCATTTCCCGCATAGGCACGTACGCCTCTTCGTAGGTGTAGTTACGCAACAAAATCTGGCTATGCGAGATGGAGTGCTTAATAGGACGATACGCATGGATATCTGCAATCGTACAAGGCTCACGGCCCCAAGCATGATCAATGATAAGCTCGGCGTTAACGCCAAACTCCTTATATAGCTTAGCCTCCGGAACCATGGTGACACCATGCAAATCGTACGCGCCATACTTGTGCAAGCGATTGGCTATGCCGTTACCAATCTGCCAAATGTCGGTCAAGGGTCGATGATACCAGATTTTCTCTTTAAAGAGGCTTTCATCAAGATACCCTATAAAATCAGGCGCATGTTTTGCGAGGATATCGAGAGCAATTTTGGCGAGGAATAAATTCGTTCCAATCCCAACGGTAGCATAAATGTTAGTCGCCTTGAGCACCGCATCAAGTAACATCTGCGCTAGCTCACGAGGCGATTTCTTGTAAAGCGGTAAGTAAGGCGTAATATCAATAAAATACTCGTCAATAGAGTACACATGCACATCCTCAGGTGCCACATACTTGAGCAAGGTCCCGTAAATCTCGGCAGACACCTGCATATACCGCTTCATATGGGGCTTTACTGTTAAATATTCAATATGTGGAGGAATCTCAAAGAGACGACTGCGATTCTTAACGCCTAACTTTTTTAAGGCCGGTGAAATAGCCAATGTAATAGCCCCTTTGCCACGAGACCCATCGGCTACCACCAAAGGCGTTGCAAACGGATCCAGCCCCAAATCAGCGCACTCCACAGACGCGTAAAAACTCTTCAAATCAATGCACATATACATCCGATCCGTATCGGCTGAACCCATACAAACACCTCCTCAAACCGCTAAATCACTAGACCCTACCAGAAATATGAAAAGAAGAATTTCTATGATTAGTATAACAAAAATACAGAGTATTTTCAAACATATGTTTGTTGTTATAGCGACAAAATTTGGACATAAAAAATCCCAAGTCCTAACTATATACTTAGGACTTAGGATTAAACGATATAATTTCATCTACAATTTAATTTTCAAATACAAAAACAACTAAAAGTAAACATAAAAGCATGAATACTGCACCGATTCGTACAAGAATACGATCAATATCCCCTGCTGGCTTGATTTCACCATTAAAGTGAACTCCCATATATTCAGGAAATATAATCGCAAATACCAATATTGCTCCACTCATAAGTGCAGCGTCATGTGCCTGGATATAATCTATCAATGTATCAAACACCGATTTTCCTCCCTTCTCCCCCAACAATACAATGAAAACTATCTAGTGCCACTATATTGATGGGACACCTTCATATGTACAGTGATAAAAAGAAAGGACTATACTTATGCAGCGACATCAGGTCACGAGGAGCAAAGAAGTATAGTCCTTTCTTTTTAATTAAAATGTAGCTATGTTACGGGGCCCCATCAATATAGGCACACCCCCACGATAATTTTCATTATTGTTCCGGCCCCATGTCTCGGAATTCCACGTCTCTAAATTGTGTCAATTCCCCAACGAATTGGAGTTCCACGGTACCGACGGAACCATTACGGTGTTTACGAATGAGGACTTCTGCATTGTCCCCTTTTTCGGAGTTTTCATCGTAATATTTATCGCGGTACAAGAAGATAACGATATCCGCATCTTGTTCAAGGGAACCAGACTCACGAAGGTCAGAAAGTACAGGCCGTTTATCTGGTCTACTTTCAACACTACGAGACAGCTGAGATAAGGCGATGAGCGGCACGTTAAATTCACGAGCGATCAATTTAAGGTTACGAGAGATTTCAGATACCTCTTGTTGACGGTTCTCGCTGCCCTTGCCACCGTTGCGGCCTTGCATCAACTGAATATAGTCAACGATAACGAGATCGAGGCCATGTTCCACCTTGAGGCGGCGCAATTTAGAGCGCATATCTTGTACGGTAAGGCCCGGCGTATCATCGATAAAGAGCTTAGCTTTGCTCATGCGGTCCGCAGCAGCGATAACCTTTTCCCAGTCAGCAGGGTCCATGTTCGCACGGCGCAATTTTTCAGAGCTCACGCCTGCCACGGAGGACAGAATACGAGCAACGAGCTGTTCCTTGCCCATTTCCAGGGAGAAGAAGGCTACCGTCTTGTCGTACAACATCGTTACATTTTGAGCGATGTTCAATGTGAAAGCCGTTTTCCCCATCGCAGGACGGGCTGCTACGAGGATGAGGTCAGATTTTTGCAACCCATTAAAGACATGGTCCACATCTTTAAAGCCTGTTGGAACACCTGTAATGGCGCCATCATGCTGTTGCAATGCGTTTAACTTATCTAAGTTAGATAATACGATTTCACTAATGGGAGCAAAGGAAGATTCAGACTGTGTTTGACCACTTACGTCTAGTACCATTTGCTCTGCCTTGTTGAGAATAGCCGTTGGCTCATCTTCGCCAGCGTACGTCATACCAACGATTTTATTCCCTGCATCGATAAGGCGGCGTAACTGAGCTTTCTCGCTGATAATCTTCGCATGTTCCTCCACATTGTAGGACACCGATTCATTGGCAAGAGATGTAATATAAGCAAGACCACCTACCGCATCGAGGCGCTTGCGACGGTCTAACTCTTCACCTACGGTGATGAAGTCTGCCGTCTTATTAGCGTGCACGATTTCTAAGATGGCATCATAAATAATACGATGCGCATCGCGGTAAAAGTCTTCAGATTTAAGAATGCTCGTCACTGTATCTACCACAGCGCCCGAGTTGGATCCATTGGTTAATAAAGCCCCCAAAACGGCCTTTTCCGCATCTAGATTATGCGGTGGAATGCGTACATCCATGATAATCCCCTTCACACAACCACTATGGATAAAAGAATTCACCATACTCAAAGAGCATGGTGAACACTATTATTCAGCTACTACATTAACCTTGATAGTACTTGTAATCTCAGGATGAACACGAACTAATACGTCATGTACGCCTAATGTTTTCAATGGTTCTTTGATTTCGATTTTCTTTTTATCGATATCTACTTTGTACTGAGCTTTAGCTGCATCGGAAATGTCTTTTGCAGTAACAGAACCGAATACACGACCTTCTTCGCCCATGCGAACTTTTACAGTTACTTCAACCTTAGCTAATTGAGCTGCCAAAATTTTAGCTTCATCGTTCGCTACTACTTTGTGGTGAGCAATGGATTCTTGTTTTTGCTTCGCGTTATTTACATTAGTTGCTGTACCTTCAAGGCCAAGACCTTTTTTAATCAATACATTACGACCATATGCGTCGCTAACTTCAACGATTTCGCCTTTTTTACCAACTTTTTTAACGTCTTCTAACAATACTACTTTCATTGTTGTTCCTCCTCTTGTTCAGCGGAATGAAGGGCTTCAAGAGCACGCTCTAAGATGGCCTGCTTCGCTTCCTCTACGGTCATACCTTGTAATTGGGCACCGGCCACCGTTCTATGACCACCGCCACCCAAGGCTTCCATTACAACTTGTACATTTACCTTGCCTTTGGATCGAGCGCTAACGCCGATACCGCCGTCATTCAAGGAATACAGTACAAAGGCTGCTTCAATATCTTCATTACTGATGAGCATGTCCGCACTTTGTGCAGCTAATGCCATCATATCCTTCAAACCTTCAGGTGCTACGGAAATAGCAATCCCTTCAGTACGATTGGCTTCAAATACCATTTTAGCACGCAATTGAACAGAATCGAAGGTTTCAATAAATAATTGTTTAACCTTTTCGATATCCGCCCCTGCACGGCGCAAAAATGCGGCCGCTTCAAAGGTACGCGCACCAGTTTGTTGAACAAAGTTCTTCGTATCTAGAACGATACCTGCATAAATGCCTGTTGCTTCCGCTTTTGAAAGCTTCACAGGAACACCTGCATATTGTACGAGCTCTGTTACGAGCTCAGATGTAGACGATGCAGTAGGCTCCAAGTACGTAAGTAATGGATTTTCTACAAAGTCCGCTGCACGGCGGTGATGGTCGATAACGATGCGTCGTTCAGAAATTTCAAGCGCCTCTGGGGCCGCTACCATTTCTTGACGATGCGTATCACATACGATAGTGAGCGTATTCGCATCTACCCATACCTTTGCACCTTCTACAGTGATAAAATGCTCTGGCCAGAACTCAGATTCATTGAGAACAGCCACCATTTTATCGATAGCACTCGTTTCATTTGAAAGTACAACACGTACCTCTTTACCAAGTGCTCGAGCGATGGAAGTGACACCGATGATACCACCTAAAGCATCATAGTCTTCACGTTGATGGCCCATGATAAGGATCTTATCGGAGTCGATCATAAGCTCATGTAAGGCTTGCGATACAACTCGAGCACGAACACGGGTGTTTTTCTCAACACCAGCTGTATTACCACCGAAGAAGCGGGTACTTTCACCATCCATAATACACACTTGGTCACCACCGCGACCTAATGCAATATCTAAGGCGGCACGAGCACGACTAGACACATCTTTTACAGAGCCTACGTTCTCGCTAATACCGATAGAAATCGTAGCTGGCACCTGACGTGGAGAAGGCAATTTACGGATTTTCTCAAGAATTTTGAAACCGTTCTCCTCCATCGCGCGGAGAGCGCCACGAGAGATGGCAAAGGTGTACATATCATCTTGGAAGTTACGAACGAAGCCTTCATGACCGTCTATTTCGTCCACGATAATATTATTAATATCGGACCAAACGCTAGTATACTCGCGGTCACTAAGACCTTTTGTCAATTCCTCAAGATTGTCGATTTGAATCATGCCCCATACAGGCTGATCCTCTTCGGCCTTGATACGCGCCTTCTCTACTTCTGTAATATTTTTGAAGTATAGCGCCATCACTGCATGTTCAGCCAGTTCATCTTCACTATGAAGATCTGGACGTGTATCGCGAGGATCAATATATTTGTAAATAATTTGGAAGTGCTTATCTTCGTACTGCTCCGTCATATATCCGGATTTACCCCAGATTTTATCAATGCGGAAGCCTGGTAAAAGAGTAGACATTTTTTGAAGCTTATTCAAGTCTACCTTAATCCAGTCTGCAAAAACACTGTTATTCCATACTAAAGTGCCTTGTTTATTAACAAGAGCAATGCCCATTGGCAAGTTTTGTAAAGCAAAGTTAGATGCTTGTGTGACGTTTTTCATCATCGCCCCAAGCTGCTCCCTTGCCAAACGACGGCGGTTATGAATGGTGTTGTAATTAATCAAATACGCCGCTACCACAATAATTAAGGCTAGAATTGCAATAGCCCAGTTTAAATAGGCCAGCAATAATAACAATAAAACGATAACGGTGATAATGGTAATTTCTAAACCTTGCCATTTCCGTTGAAAGGATTTCATAACGGCCTCCTTTCTGTTACAAGCTGCGTTTTTGGAAACGTGCTCGCATATCTAAAAACATATCAAAAATACCATATATAACGAGTGCCATCGGACTCATTACATACAATAAAGCTATAATAATAAATCTGAAAAAGCCCGCTAAATTATAAGACTTCATGATGGATAGTAAGCATGTAATACCATTTAGGCCACATACCATACCACCAAATAAAGCTAAGTTAAGACCTACGTCCGAAATAATAGTGTCCGTATAGCCTAGATACTGCTCACCATAAGCAAGAATAATGCCTACGGCTAACACGCCAGCACCCCAAATCGGCATGCGCCATGTATCCATAGTCGGTAGCGTACGCATTACACTATTTGTACGTCCACCAATATAAGATACAAGCTTAGCTAACATATACACTACGACTGCATTGGCAGCAAACCAATAGGCTAACAGCATTCGTTTGGCTTGTTGGATCGTAAAATCTAAACGATTAATATAGGCATCCATTTGCTCTTGTGTCATAGGCTGTTGCTTAACAGACTCAATAATAGCATTCTTTAAATCTACATCAATCATATGATTAATTTGACTCAAATCAAAGGATGTAAGACCTGCAGAAATAAAAATCCCCATAAGGCTCGTTAACGTTAACGCAATAGCCGGTATAACGATGAGCTTACCAAAAGACCAGTTTGCTCTGAAAGCTTCACCGAGGAAGATACTTGGCAAAGAGTATGCCAAAATCGTCGCCATTGCCATTAATGGGCCTACTAAAAGGGAGACGAGTACAAATGCCACCACTGACGCGGCACAACTATATTTACTGCCCCACCGGATACCAATCAGTGCAATCCCAGAAGGTGCCACTAAGGTTGCAAGCAAACTAAGGAATGGCACTGTAGACCCTACTATGGTTAACATAACAACGATAGTTGATACAAATGCTGTTTCTACCATCGCTCTTGTATTTGTTTGTTTCATAAATCTCCATTCTATATATAAGAAGATAGATTAATTGGTATCTTTTAATTATAACAGTTTAAAAGGGTAACTTCAAATACCCCATGTAGTAGCTAAATGCGATAGCGTTGCTATTTATAGTAGTTTTGAAAGCCCATTTTTTAAATGTCAAAAGTACCACATCATACGATGCGGTACTTTTGTGTATTCTATGTGATTATACGTCTTGAATAATCGGCAAGATCATAGGACGGCGGCGAGTTTTATCGTAGAAGAATTTACCCAACGCGTCACGTACGTTTTGCTTAATAGTAGTCCAGTCTTTAATGCGTTGCACTTCGCAATCATCAAGGACTTGTTCTACGCGGCGTTCTGCAGCAAGCATAAGCTCTTCTGCATCGCGAACGTATACGAAGCCACGAGATACGAGGTCTGGACCAGCTACGATTGTGCCAGAAGCTTTGTCCATAGCCATTACAACGATAACCATGCCTTCTTGTGCCAATTGTTGACGGTCTCGGATAACGATATTACCTACATCGCCAACGCCAAGGCCATCAACGAAGATAGCGCCAGCTTGTACACGGCCACCTTTACGGCCACCATCTTTATCAAATTCAAAGATTTGACCATTGTCGCCGATAAGAACTTTCTTAGGATCTACGCCCATAGCAACACCAAGTTCACCATGACGGCGCAACATGCGGTATTCACCATGAACCGGAATGAAGTATTCTGGGCGAACAAGGTTAAGCATCGTTTTAAGCTCTTCTTGACTCGCATGACCAGATACGTGGATGCCACGGTCTTTACCGTATACTACATTACAACCTAAACGAAGCAAGTTATCGATAGTTCTACCTACAGCACCTTCGTTCCCTGGAATTGGTGTAGCAGAGATGATAACTGTATCATTCGGCGCCAATTCTACAGTGCGGTGGTTGCTTGTAGCCATACGGGACAAGCCTGCCATCGGTTCACCTTGAGAACCAGTTGTTAAGATCATGATTTGGTCATCTGTGTAGTTGTGCATTACGTCTACATCGATGATTGTATTTGGTGGAATGTTCAAGTAACCGCGTTCTTGTGCGATTTCTGTAACATTTACCATGCTACGGCCCATAACGACAACCTTACGGTTATACATAACTGCCGCATCAATAGCTTGTTGAATACGGGATACGTTAGATGCGAATGTAGCCAACACAACGCGGCCTTTCGCTTCACCAACAGCTTGTTTAATAGCAGGACCTACAGAGCTTTCAGAGCCTGTAGTACCTGGTTTTTCAACGTTTGTAGAGTCGGACATCAACGCTAATACGCCTTTGTTGCCGAGCTCAGCAAATTTGTGCATATCCATCAAACGGCCATCAACTGGCGTTTGGTCGATTTTAAAGTCACCTGTATGAAGTACAGTACCGATTGGTGTATCGAAGTACACAGCACAGGAGTCAGGGATGGAGTGGTTTGTTTGGATGAAACCAACGTTGACAGAACCAATTTGCACTTCATCGCCTGCAGCAATCATGCGGAGACATTTTGGAGATACCTTATGTTCTTTGAACTTGCCTTCAATTAAGCCACAAACGAGGTTTGTAGCATATACTGGACAGTTAATCTCTTTCATAAGATACGCCAAGGAGCCAATATGGTCCTCGTGACCATGGGTAATTACGACTGCTTTCACGCGATCCTTATTCTCGATGATATAACTCATATCAGGAATAACGATGTCTACGCCAAGCATGTCTTCACTAGGGAACGCAAGACCAGAGTCAAGAACGATGATTTCGTCCTCGTATTGGAATACGGTCATGTTTTTACCGATTTCACCAAGACCGCCAAGAGGGATGATTTGGAATTTACCCTTGTTAGCGCCATTTGGCGTACGACCGATTAATTCCACTTGCTCCTCTTGATGATTGCGGTTCGTGGAACGGTTATTTGGACGGTTGTTGTTACGGTTTTGACCGTTTTGGCCATTGCGACCAGTATTATTGGTACGCGTGTTGCGTGTATTTTCACTACGTTCACCGCGTGGTGCACGAGTTTGGCGTGGTTTACGTTCTGTACGTTCTTGACCTTCACCTTGCTCTACATTGCGACGAGTATTTGTACGGCGAGTCGTATTTGTACGACCACCATTCCCGCTTGTGCGAGTATTTGTACGGCGTTGGCGTGTAGTGCCTTCGCCTTCGCCAGCTGCTTGTTGACGAGTACGACCTTCGCCAGCAGGACGGCGTGTATTAGTGCGGCGACGAGTTTGTTTTTGTTCGCCTTCAGCCGCAGCTGCACGAGTAGCATTTCTTGCTACTGTCGGTTCTGCTTTCACTTGCGCAGTAACCTGATTATCTGTTGTATTCACAGTTCCTCCTAAAATTTTGTTCATTATTTTATTTAACATAGTTTTTTCTCACCTATCACTTGAATTGATCTATGCTATGGAGGCCACACAAAGAAAAAGGCGCTAAAATACTAGCGTCTCGTCAAATGGGCGCAAAGATGCGCTATCAATTTTTGCCGTTCCTAGTGTTGTTGTGACCATTTGCCATAGCAAATGAGTATATTGCCTCATTAGATATGTCAGCCGCGACGGGTACGTTCTCTGCGTCCCTATCTAATGGGTCTTGCAATATAATCCGATCGATTTTGATGAAAGCCTCGCTTTCACACGTTACTGTTATTGTAACATAAAAATAGCGTTAACAAAAGAGGGAACCCCTATGTTAACGCTATTACACGAGCTTTATGCGGCTTTCAAAAGCCTAAAAATCGCACAAAATCCAGTAAATTCTATAGATTATATGATTCAAAATGTATCTAATTAAATCCTTATAGATAAATATTTTATTCTTAAATCAATTAAATCGATGGAAATAATTTAGCCTTACATCAATCTGAATATTTTATCCTTATTTCAATCTGGGCACTTTATTCTTATATCGATTCAAATATTTTATTTGTATTTAGATCTAATTACTTATCATTAGGATTGTTTTTATAAAAGCCCTCAATATGCCATGCCCCATTTTCTTCAATGAGAGAAATATAGCGTTTTGTATGTGTCGCTTCTACGGCACCTTCACCAGGCTTTGTCATTTGCAAGTTCGCCTCCAAGATAATTCGTTTCAAATTACCTACACGACTCACTCCTGAAACACCTAAAGTCACCACGTCTACCTTTGGGCCATTCTTCATGGACTCAAGCCATTTTTGTTTCTCCGTTGGATTTACCTTTCCTTGATCGATAACATAGGTGAAAGCCTTGTCGTAATCTTTGTTATTAACGGCACTAAAATAACTCTGTACCGCTAATTCTGCGGCTTCTTCACTACCTTCACCAACGACAGCATTCGCCATCCACCCCATCGATATGGTCTTATCAGAAGGCGCCATATAACGTAGGGAAAAGGCACAAATGCAAAGAGCACTAATAATGAAAGCAATAAGAGTTTTCGTTATCAAAGAGCTACTAGTAGGAGATACTTTCATAATAGATGCCAAGCGCCTGTCGATTACGATATGTTGTAAGGCGTTGCCATATTGATTATCCTGAGGCTGCCCCTTTTTACTCAATAAACCTAATAAAATCAATGGACCTACAACAGGAACCAAAGCTAGCAATAAGGTTTCACTACCTTTTCCCGTATCATGAAGTCTACGAATGGTGAGTGCAACCATTGGCACCAAAGAAACGAGGCCCAAAATCGAGATAATCATCCAAGCCAAAGCAAGTAAATAAGGGCCTGTTTTAAATATAGCAGTCAAGGCACAGAACACGGCCAATAACCCGATTATTAATACATTCCATAACAATATAAATTGGAAAAACTCCCTGCGGGAAGCTCGTCCATCGGTATCCATGAACTTTTTCCCCATTACATAGAGAAATGTATCCTTATAACTCATTTGGTAGTGTGCCAAAGGATAGATGACATCTCCTTCCGGTGCAATGCGCTCCACCTCTGTAGCCACGGTATACTGCCCACAAGTAGGACAAAACATAGCCGCCTCATCACAATACTGGCGGCAAGCATCACAATAACGTTTCATAAACTTCTCTCCAAAACACTCTAAAATACGCTCTTAAAGTCTTACTCTCTTTAGAACTTAAGAACTTCGCTAACTCTCCTTAGTACTTAAGAATTTAACTAATAAGATAATTATATTTCATTAATTTATATAATATATCTTATCACTATATATCAAAACTATATTATTTCAAATAAGTATCTACAGCCTCAGCAAATCCTTGTCGATATAGATTGGCTCCACCATTTGCTGGGTGGCGCAGTCCAATAGCAGCTAGACCAAATTTGCCCATCGTATCAGCAGATTTCTGACCTACGGCCAGCATAAGAGGTTCTACACCGCCTAATTCTATATGTAAATCTAACAAGCGTTTTGTATACTCCCAGCCTAATTGTTGTTCTTTATCCGTAGGTGTACGGTTCGTCAATGGATTTCCCTCCTTATGTGGATGGAACGGGAATATATTCCACAGCAACGTGTCATAGGGATCGATGCCTTTTTCAACAATAGCACTCCATACCACAGTGTCAGTAGGTTCGTTAAAGCCATCCTTCTGCTGTGTTCCTTTCAACAGAGCGCTATTAGGAGAACTAGTGCGTTCTAATCGAATAGGCGTGACATCCTTCGCACGAATGGTTTTGTGCTTATCTAATAGCATTCTTTCACAAGTTATAGCAATACCTGTGAAGCGTCCCCCTTGATACCCTACCGCCTCAGCCACTACAAAGACCTTAGCTCGACCTAAGCGTGGCAATAAATAAGCCACCAAATTATCTCGACGCACTTGAGCCGCATCAAAACCCTCTGTAACGATTTCTAAATCGGGATTTACCTCACCCCAAGGATTATGTACGAGACTACCTTGATACTGAGCAAGCCAATCTACAAAACTGCGAACCTTCTCTACACGCTCTGCGTCAAAGGACGCTATATATTCATCAAAAGATATGCTCTTCTCTAACTCAAATAAAGACATACAGCCTCCAGTTTAAATTTCATATGTTATTACCGATATATATCTACTATACATGATAATTACACGAATTGCATAAGAAATATATAGTTATATGTACTACAATCAAGATGTCACCACTCCGTTCTGGGGAAACAGGTACAGAAAGGAGGTGCACCAGTGAAAGATATTCTTATAATCCTTCTAATTCCTATCGTGGTAAATGTGACCAGCTATCTCATTTGCAAGTGGTTAGATAGGAAATTTCTTGGTGATTAACCCCGTTAGCTTAGACGACCATAAGCAATAAAAAACTCCCTCAAGTATTTCGCGGTTCTTGAGGGAGTTTTTTTGTGCTAACAGTGAATTCTTATAATCCTTCAGCTACTTATAGTATACATTATTTTAAAATTTTGTCCATTATAATTAAAGAAACCACCTAGGTATATCGCAGTCCCTAGGTGGTTTCTTTTGTGCACTCAGTGGAGCACTTACAATCTTTAGCTACTTATAGTATAAATTATTTTAGGATTTTGTCCATTATAAAACACCCAAGCAGAAAAGTTCTTGGGTGTTTCTTTTGATATATATAACTAAATATAGAACTCGATTTTGTCTTCTTTTGCCAATTGGAATTGTTCGAAGATGTGGTTCCGTATATTAACAAAGTTAGCCGATGTACGGTCTGTCCTATCGATGATGTTTACAGGGATGATGGTTTGTACTCGACCTGGATTTGCCGCTAGTACTACAACGCGGTCCGCTAAAACTACGGCTTCTTCAATATCGTGGGTAACGAATACAACTGTCTTGCCTTCTTCACGGCAGATGCGAGAGATTTCATCTTGCAAGTTGATACGTGTTAGTGCATCAAGGGCGCCTAATGGTTCGTCCATGAAGATAATATCTGGATCAACAGCTAGTGCACGGGCGATGGATACACGTTGTTGCATGCCCCCAGATAGTTCTGCAGGGTAGCGATTACGGGCATGGTCGAGACCTACCATTTTCACGTATTTATCAATGATATCAGGACGCTCCTCTTTAGGCATCTTTTTACTTTCAAGACCAAGCTCAATATTACTTTCCACTGTACGCCATGGCAACAAGCCATAGTTTTGGAATACTGTTACATATCTGAGCTGAGGGGCTTTCACCTCTTCGCCATCGATAGTAATGGAACCAGATGTAACGAGCTCAAAGCCCGCCATAGCATTTAATAACGTACTTTTACCAGAACCAGAAGGGCCCAAAAGGCAAATAAACTCGCCTTTTTCAATGTCTAAATTAATATCTTCAAGAATGGTGAGTGGTTCCCCATCTTTCATAAATTCCTTATGTGCATTGCGCACTGAAATGTAACCCATGAGGCCACCTCCTATTTCTCAATACCCCAACGTTTGTAAATCCATTTTTCGATGAGGGATACGCCCCAATCGAGTAAAAGCCCAACGAAACCGATGGTTAAGATGGCTACCATCAAGAGGTCATTACGCAAGTTATTTCTCATGTCGATGATGAGGAAGCCAAGGCCCGTTTGAGAGCCTACCATTTCACCGGTTACAAGGAAGATCCACGCTGTACCAAGTGCGATGTGAAGACCAGATGCAATGCCAGGGAATACAGCAGGCAACACGATTTTAAATAACAGTTCAGGCTGTCTAATACCAAAGTTGCGCGCCACCTTGATGTACACAGGGTCGATATTTTGGATAGCAGACACTGTGGACAATAACACTGGGAAGAACGCTGCAATAAAGATGATTACGATAGCCGGTGCTTGACCGATACCGAAGAATAGAACGATAAATGGCAACCAAGCCACTGGAGAAATTGGTCGAATAACTTGAACGATAGGATTGATGTAGTTCCAAATCCCCTTGTACCAGCCCAAGATTAGGCCAAGGAAGACACCAGCTACAACAGAAATGATATAGCCGATGAAGAAGCGCACTAAACTATCTGCAATGTCCTTAAAGAGAACGCCATCTCCAATGAGCTCTCCAAAGCCAAGTAATACCTTATATGGCGTTGGTAATAACGCTTCGTTAAATCCGCCGAGGCGAACGATTAACTCCCAAATTAGCCACGCTGCAATAAATGCGCCCGGCACATATGTATATTTCTTCATGGTCCCCCTCCTATGGCAACAATGTTTGATCTACAAACTCTGAATAACTCGGCACGTTTTTGATTAAATCAATATGTGTCATGTGATGCACGAGCGCATTATAACGTTCCTCTGTAAGGGCTAAATCTTTAAAACCGATGACTTGCAAGGAACGTTCAATAACAGGGTCCTTAAACTTCATGTACTTTAAGGAAATCTCCTTTTGTGCCTCTGGATGCTCATCTAAATATGTACCTGCATCGAGATAGGCTTTGGTGAAAGCTTTCGCCAAATCGTGGTGTTCATCGACGAATTTACCATTAAACACAAGAGCACAGCAAATATTGTCATGCCAGAGGTGGTCAGGATCTTCAAAGACCTTACCATTGCCCATTTCTAAAGCTAAAGAACCAAATGGTTCCGCTACGCTATAGCCTGCGATTTGACCTACTGCTAAAGCAGATGGCATTTCAGGAGGGCTCATTTCTACAACTTGTACATCTTTTTCTGTAAAGCCAGCACGTTCAAGCATGAGGTCTACGAGGATTTTTTGAGTAGATTGTTTATGAGGGATGGCAAAGGATTTACCTTTTAAGTCTTGGACAGAGTTAATATCCTTATTTACGATGATAATGTTACCCTCTGTATGACCCAGTGCAGCAGCACGAACATCAATGCCTTGTTCGCGAGCCTTTACGCCTAGCTCAACGAGTACTGATGCAGCATCTACCTTACCTGTATTGAGCGCATCCATTAGCTCTGGCCAAGATCCATATTTAACTAGCTCTACGTGAACAGGACCATCTGCTGTTTCTAATTCTTTTGTAGCGAATACTGGCAACGCATGGGTAATCGGCAAATAGGCTATGCGTACAGTTTTTAATTCTTGGGCCGTCTTTGGTTTATGGTGCTCGTGATAGCCATATGCTATACCACCGATAACTAAGAGAACCACTGCAATAATTAGATACCAAGTCTTTTTCATAACTTCCCCTCTTTCTACCTCATAACAAGGGGCGTTTTTGACACATGTCTTTTCTCGCACTTTTCTAAAACCTAGATGAAATATGGTTTTAGAACACCTCGTTTCAAAACTTATTTATACCCTACTATATCAATATGCATTAATTATGTCAATAAAACACAGTAATATTGTAGGTATTATTATTTGGGTGAGAAAAACATCAATATAAATTATAATTTCTACCCTTCTAAATCAAAATTTCTATTCTTTAACACTAACATAAAGACAGCTTGAACTCCCCAATAGCAACCACAGTGTTTAAGGTACAAAAAATAGGCAGCATCCAAAGGATGCTACCTATTTGTATCACTATTTACTTGTTATGGTTACTTCAATTCAACCTGTTTGTTTATCAGATTTATTTGAATATAGTTTTTTTATTTAACACATATACCTCAGATGTACCAGCTTCGCTAAATTCTGATACATTCGGGTAAATAGAGGATTGACGGAAATGCTTAATCTCGCCTTTTGGAACGATTAACATTACAGGTTTACCAGATGCGATGATCTTGTTAAATTCCTGTTCGTTCACTTGTTCCATAAGGTATTTCTTAGACCATTCAGCACTGCGTTTTTTCAACTTATCCCGATCATCCCAGCGACTTTCATCACCATTGATCTTAATAATCTTATGACCTGTATAGTATACAGCAGCTGTACTGTACCCATTGTAGTAATAGATATCACCATCATAAGAGTCTACTACTGGGACTACATCAATATTACTACGTTGTTTAATAAATGGCTCTAACCCTTCTACAACAACAATTGAGGATATCACCATCGTACCAAGGACGATAATTGTGACTAAACGATAGCCTCTTCTTGTAAACCAGGCGTGAAGCATAAGTAGTACTGCAATAGCCACCACTACATAGAGCAAGAAATAGAAGCCCCACGGAGCGAAGAAGGATCCCGCTACATAGGCAAGCCACAATAGCAAGGTCGGGCCTACAATGATCCATTTCAATGCTCTAGATTTACCTCTACGAATCAGCTTCATAACGCCCATCGCACCAATAGCACTAAACGGAACGAGGCTGACAAAGGTATATAAAGGATATTTGGTAGCCATCAAGGTATAGAACAAAACAATACCTACACCCCAAGTCATATTATAGATAAAGCCAGTATGGCGTTGTTTTAAACCATCGATGATACCGTAAATAACGGCACCCGTCCACGGCATAGAGGCGCCAAGGAAGATAGCTAGATAATACCACCATACATTATCTTCTGGATGCTCGGATTGTGTAGCACGCGTTACATTGTGAAGGCCCAAGAAGCCATCGATGAAGTCTTGACCGTGAACGCTGTACATGTACGCATACCACGGGAAGCAAACCACACAAAATGCTAAAATACCACGCCAATCAAAGATAGCTTTCACCATAGACCAAGAACGGTTGATACCTGCAAAGACAAGCAAAATCATGCCTGGTAAGACAAGTGCTACAGGACCTTTGGTGAGCACACCTAGCGCAGCAAATACATAGGCCACAATCATAGCATATGGTTTCTGTTCCACCATCCCCTTGTAGGAGTAAATCATGACCATTAACGTCGTGTAAAGTAACACCATATCCGTAATAATGCCATGCGCTACGGTCCAGAACATGAGGGATGTACCTAGCACAGAACCACCAATGAGTCCAAGCGCCCATTTACCACTAATGGTGCGCATCGCTTGGTACATGGTCGCCACTGATAAAGCACCAAAGATGGCACTCGGCAGACGCACCACCCAATCAGCAAAGCCAAAGAGTTTAAACCCAAGGGCGATGAGCCAATAAATCATAATCGGTTTATCGTACCAATAGTTACCATAAATTTGAGGAGATAGCCAATCACCAGAAAGAACCATTTCCTTTGCGGTTAACGCGTAATTAGATTCAACGGGATCCGTAATAGGCAACATATTATTGCCAAACATATAGAACACAAGCCACACAATAAACATGACCGGCGTCAAACGAGAGAGTTTCATAAGGTCCCTCCTTATCGACGATTGCGATAGTATCTAAAGCCCAGTACTGCAGCTACAATAACAAATACAACAACCATAACAATCAAGAACTCATGATTGTATTCGATAAGATCTTGCCAGTTTTCACCAAGCACCTTACCTAAGTAAACGAGCAAAATCGTCCAAGGAATGGTGCCAAGAATTGTCCAGATGATGAAGTGCCACATTGGGTAGCGCGCCATGCCAGCTGGGAAGGAAATAAAAGTACGAACACCTGGCAATAGACGGCCAAAGAATACGGCAGCACCACCGTATTTATTGAACATCTTTTCTGCTAATTCAAATTTATGTTCATTAAAGAATATATACTTACCATATTTCAATAATAGAGGACGACCGCCGTACTCACCCATCCAGTAGGATAAGATAGAGCCTACAATACCTGCCAAGGTACCTACGACCATCGTCGTGTGCATATCAAATACACCTTGAGCGATTAAGTACCCTGCGAAACCAAGTACAATTTCACTAGGAATCGGCACGTTCGCATTTTCTAGAACCATTGCAATAAACATGGCTGTATAGCCATACGTTTCCATGAACGAAATGATATATTCCACTATTTTACCCCTTAAAAAATCCCCATTCGGGTTCTATCATGCACCAATTTTCGGGCATATTATAATCATTTTTACCATACCTAATTGGTATACCTTATATTTTACCACAATAAAAGAGCCCTCACCACCGGCGAGAGCCCTTTTAACGGTTTACAGTATGCGATTATTGCAACTCAGTAGTTTGAGTTGTTACTTCACGAGCCGTAGTAAATGCAGCTAGTTCTGCATCGCCAGAACCAAGGATTACTTTGTTAGCTACTAGCGCGTTAGCCGCTGTTTTAGCATCTTGTAAAGTAATTCCAGCACGAGGAGCACTAATTGTGACTGATGTGCTTTTACCACCGACCGTAGAAAATGTAAGATATACAACGCGTTTTTCCGCCATGTGGGCGCCTCCTTTCACGTTTCATAAACAAGTTCTCAAATCTAGATAGAACGAGGCAATCGTTGGAATTATATAGTTCCTCTAAGATCAAATATGTCTATCTACGATTCATATCAATAAGGATGGGAATGTGAGGGTTTGCGATTTCTATATCCTGTTACGACTATGAGAGGATATAAGAAACCAGCAATAAGGATGTGTTTGGATCACCTACAAAAGTAATTTAATCATTGTGATTAATGTCCTAAGGATACTTCATTGACGCGGACCACGTCGGACAAGCTGTGGTCATACAAGGCTGCCAGCGCATTACCAACGGTTTTCACATTATCGTCGGACGCTTCTTCTGCAACACGAGTATAGGTTACGTCTTTGTACTTCGGCGCATCTTCGGTGCCGATGTTAAAACGCAATACCAATTTAGTACGTTTAATGTTAGCCATCGTATCACCTCCTTTCACCCTCTTATATTCCTGAGGGGTCCTCTCGACAACCCCCTCTAGAGTAATAACGGTAATCATTGTGAAAGTTAGAGAACTATGACGCTAAATCTATACTTCTTACAGTAACTATATAGATCTAACAGGTCTAAATAAAAATATACAGGCCCTACGCCTCGAGTCTACACGCCATGAGAGTCTTATAAATACACAAAAAGACCTTTACGATTACTAGCTATACGTAAGATAACTAGTAACTGTAAAGGTCTACAAATAGTTCAACACTATTCAGTTTTCAATGCCAACATAAAGTCATAGGCTTTAACAGCCGCTTCTGTATCTACAAAATGGAACGGATTTAACATGCGACAGAATTTAAAGAGATATTCGTGGTTACGTAAAACATCTTTCACATGTAATACAGTATCACGTGCTGTACGAGCAGAGCTATAGCCATTCATCATGGCATATAAGTAAGAAATCGGCAAATTATCTTCACGCAAGTAGCTGTGAACGAAGATCAGTAAATCCCAACCTTGCGGTGTCAATTCAGGCCAACGACGGCCATTTTCCCAATCTAACAGAGTAATCTTATCTGTATCAGGATCATAGGTAATATCTCTCATGGCAGGACGCCCATGAGATAAACCATAATCGTGGATTTGTCCCAATGTTTTACCAAAGATATAGAAGATATGAGTGACCATATCTTCTAAACTATCATCATCAGGATGTTGAGCCGGCAATTCGCTATAATAGGTTAATGTTTTACCAGATCCTTCTGTAACGAAATAATGCTCTCTAAAACCAGCAATTACAGGAGCTACAGGCAGCTGTGTATTTATAAAGGATATTTTATAGAACTCATAATCAAAGGCCGCTCTAGGAGATGGTTTAATCCAACTAGAGCGGTGATTACTTATATCCTGCTTTACATAATATGTTTTATCATTAAATTCGACGGGAAAAACACGGTGGTCTTTCTCTTGATCAATCATGCGATCAATATATTCTAATAACATCTCGTTCATTATAGCCTCCCCTTGTATAACACTCTACAACACAAGTCCCCCTTAAGCACATATCCAAGCAATTTAATATAACAATGTCTCCTCTTATTGTTATATTACTTAGACTATGCAACATTAAAATAATTTACGAATAACAACGCATTAGTTATCACTCATATAAGTGTATACAATTAATATTTTTATTATACTATAATTCTCAATTGATATCAAAATCAAATATATTTATAAAGTTAGTATTTAAAAGAAAAACCCCCTAGCCTAAGCTAGGGGGTTCTTCTGGTAATTATGATAATAGGTTTAGATTTAGATTACATTGTAGACCAACTCAGGTCACATCTAAATCAAACGAATTAACCTACAAATTTTGTCACTGCTGCAGTGTCAGTTAAGTGACGTTTAGGCATACCCATTTCATCAGGGGAGATGCCAAGAGCAAGACCCACTAATTGGGACATGTGCAAGATTGGCATATCTTTGCCACCACCCACAACTTCTTTAGCTTCTTTTTGGAACATATCAAGTTGCATTTGGCAAAGTGGGCAAGGAGTTACTACGCAATCCGCGCCTTCTGTAGCTGCATCTTTGTTGATGGAGCCAGTCATTTGCATTACGGAATCATGTGCAGGGTATACAGCATGGAAACCGCAGCAATCAAGTTTACGGGAGAAGTCGATTGGTGTAGCACCGATAGCGGAAATCAATTCTGCTAAGGATGTAGGCATTTGATAATCTTCGAAGCCCAATTCAGTTTGAGGACGAAGAATATGGCAACCATAGTATTCAGCTACACGTAAACCAGTTAAAGGTTTAACAACTTTAGCTTTCAATTTGTCCAAACCGTAATCGCGGATCAATACCCATAAGAAATGAGTAATATCAGTTGTACCGCGGTATTGTTTACCGATTTGAGCTAATTTTTTGTTAACTTCGTTCTTTTCTTTTTCGTTTTTATCAAGCTCGTTTTTAGCTTCACGAAGCATCAAAGTACACGTGTTACATACAGTTAAAAGGTTCAAACCTTTTTCTTCTGCTAATGCAATGTTACGTGCGTTTGTAGCAAGTGTGATTTCTGGAGCGATATCTTGAACGTGGGAGGCGCCGCAGCAAGTCCAGCCGTCAAGCTCTTCCAACTCGATGCCTAATTTTTTAGCTACAGCAACTGTTGCTAAGTAATCTTCTTTGGCAGCGCTTTCAAGAACGCAACCTGGGAA
>NZ_CAKPTN010000009.1 GCF_934190855.1 uncultured Veillonella sp.
TATTTCTGATGATTATGATTAGTAATCATAATAGATAAATTTTTAAACGTCAAATAATACATACTATGGTATGATATTACTATAGAGGATAAGAAAACACTAAAGAAAGTTTGAAAACTTATCCATTAATCATTTATATAATAATAACTGTATATTTACTCTATACAGTTTTAGGATGCATTAAAACTATGCCCTATATTAATAAGAAACTCTAGGTGAGATGATGAATCTATTCGTATTAATAGGCCATATCTTTATGAATTCTATGATTCCTATATTAGTCCTTATAGGTGTGGGATTTATATTAGATAGAAAATTTAAACTCGATCTGTATACGCTGAGTAAGCTGAACTTCTACATATTGCTACCTACCTTTATATTCAGAGCTATGTATGAAGCAAAACTTAACTCAGGTACGTTAGAAATTGTATTTGTTGCATTATGTGTACTCATATTAAACTCTATACTTGCGGATGTAGTAGGTAAAATACAGGGGTATGACGTAGCCAAGATCGCGACCTTAAAAAACTGTGTTATGTTTAACAACGTAGGTAATATGGGCGTTGCCCTTGCCATCTTTGTCTTTACTAATGTTCCCTATGTTATTGATGGAGCCACGCCCTATGCTAACTTAGGACTTGTAAGCGTCGTATCCATCATGATTATCCAGACCATCAGTAGTAATACGTACGGTTTCTACCAAGCAGGGGCTGGCCGACTAAGCCCACGAGATGCACTAAAAGTAGTATTCCACATGCCGATGGTATATGCTATTCCAATGGCTCTACTCTGCCAGTTATTGCCCTTCGATTTACACGGACTCTTCTTCTTTGCCCCTCTTAACATTTTTGCCAATGCCTTTGTTGGTGTTGCTATGATTGCCTTAGGTGTACAGATTAACAGAACGCCACTAAACTTCTTTAAACTTGATGTTATGCTTGCAACGACATTGCGACTAGTCGTAAGTCCCATTATAGCAGCTATTATCACAGTACTATTTATCAAGTTTTATGGTCCAATGAATCCAATAGCTGCACAAACCATCATTATTACCTATAGCGTACCAACAGCTATTAATATGTCACTCATTGCCATTGAAATGAAGAACAATCCAGAATATGCTACACAAATCGTAATGGGTACTACCATACTATCGGCTATAACCATGCCACTATTCATTACAATCGCCTATTATCTTTTCCCATTATATTGATACTAGTATACCTATACAAAAAGGAGCCCTTGAAAAGGGCTCCTTTTATTACATTTCATATAATTATTTTTACTTATTGATGTGCTACGTGTTCCATACCCATTCTTACTAGGCATTCAACGTGATCATCATTTAAAGAATAATATGCTGTTTTTCCATCCTTACGATAGGTCACAAGGCGAGCTTGGCGTAATACACGCAATTGGTGAGAAATAGCAGATTGTCCCATTCCCATAGTTTCGGCGATGTGATTCACACACATTTCGTTTTCCAGTAATAATTCTACTATTTTAAGGCGCGTAGGGTCACCCAAGATTTTAAACAGCTCTGCTAGCTTTAGCAATGATTCTTGTTTGTCGCTCATATAGTCCCCCTTAATTTCATTCATATCCATGCTTATAATCTGTATTTCTTATGTATAACTAATCGATATTACTTAAATTAGATTGCTCCATATAGAGCATATATATAAACATTATATCATTTTTATGATATTAAAAAAGAGACTTTGTAAAACAAAGTCTCTTTTTGTATCATATCAAAACAGGATATGAATTATTTAATGATTAGTACAGGGCAAGTGGAGTGGCTAGTAACATAGCTACTTACGCTACCCATGAATAAGCCTTTCAAAGGACCAAGGCCACGGCTACCCATTACAATGAGATCAGCATTGTATTTTTTAGCTACTGCAAGCAATGCAGGTCCTGGGGAGCCAACTTCGAATACGCTTTTAACTTTTACGCCTGTAGGAATTTCTTGTACTACATCGTTAAGAATTTCCTTACCAGTTTCTTCCATATCTTCAGCGATTTGCTCAGATACGTAGCCACCAGAGATTGGTGTTTGGTCGAAATTGGAAATAGCAGATACGATATTCGCAACGTGAACAACGATCAATTCAGCTTGGTTGCGGTCTGCTACTGCAAGAGCATGCTCTAACGCACGTTTAGCATTTTCAGAACCATCAGTAGGTACGACAATAGTTTTGTAGGTAACCATAATAACCCCTCCTATTACTAATCCCTCAAAGGGGATATGATCAAAGATCGTTTAGCCTATACTAATATATTCTAGACTATTAAGGAAAACTCCTCTTTTTCCAAAAGGATTTATTACATTATAGCACAAATTATACAGAATTATACAAATAAAAGAATATTATGTGTATATTAAAGAACTTGTGAAGATTGGTTAGTATTGAGAGTCGTAGTCAGCTTAAAACCATCTAGCACATCAATGAGCTCAGGGGTAGCTAAACTAACACCTGATGGACCAATCATACGTGCTACTGCTACATTGCCTTCATTACCAAGGATAATAGTAGCACCAAAGGATACTGGAGCCGCCGCAGATGTATCAGACGTATTCGGATTTTTCATATGTCCTGCAAGATAGAACATTACATTTCCGTCAATGATATGCGTTTCATAACGAGTAATGCTTGCCTTATTGACCTCAACAAGTTGTTTGAGGTAATAGTCGCCAAGCATTTGCTTACCCATCATCGTTGGCATGCCTGTGCTAACTGCTTGTACAGGAATTGTAAAAGACTCTATATCAAGGCGAATATTATGCTTAGTAAAAGCAATCTTACCTTTTTCATTAAGACGAGTGAATCCTTTTGGATAGGTAAACTTGATACCTTCTGCCACACTAATGTCATTCGTTCCAGTTAAGAACTTTCTAACCCCTTTAATGGCATTAGAGTTCTTTTTATTGATAAGCTCAAAGGATGGAATCGTATGTTCCATCAAGCCCGCCTCCATAAAATCTGCATGAATTGGCGCATAGGTGCTGGCCAAGTTATAGCGATGCGTCGGATCTTTATCCATGATAAATTCCGCTTCAAACACAGATTGAACTGGCTCTGTGGAGGTCATTTCTGCATACGATTTCGGTGTTGTTTTATCCCAACGAGCAGATGTAGCACCTTTCTTACTAAAGAAACCACCTACAATATCATTGTTCTCAAAGACATTGCTATGTTGACGCCAAATGCTCAAATACTGCTCACTAGACATGCCCTTAATCGGCACACCATACCAAGTCGTATTCCATTCCTTTTGAGATATCCCATCTTGCGGTGTATTATTGCGCTTTGTGAAAGATACTGTATAAGCATCATCTTGAGTTGGACCAGCTAAGTTAAAGGAATAGCCTTGAATATGCTCGCTTTCAGTACGCACATCCATATCAAGCATAACACCATCAGCTACACGCCAAGGAATTGTAAAGGTATAACCATTTTTATAATCCTTTACAACTGTATTCATTTGAGTAGCATAGGATTTATATTGGTCTGGCAAAATAGAAGCAGAATCCTTTTGAGACTCTACAATTGCCAAAGGTGTTTCAGGCGTACCTTTTAAGCCCTCTGCCAGAATAGAGGTAGTCCCCAAAGCCATAACAGCTAACGTTGCTGCAATCAAACGTAACTTCATAGGTCCTCCTATAACATATTATCCAAGAACGCTTTTGTTCTATCGTTCTGAGGATTATTAAAAATCTGTTCTGGTGTTCCCTCTTCTTGGATAACACCATCAGCCATGAAGATAACGCGGTCGGATACTTCACGAGCAAAGTTCATTTCATGGGTTACGATAATCATCGTCATGTGATCATCGGCTAATTGTTTTATGGTCTTAAGAACTTCGCCTGTAAGCTCAGGGTCAAGAGCAGAAGTCGGTTCATCAAAGAGCATAATTTCAGGATTCATCGCTAGTGCACGAGCAATGGCCACACGTTGCTGTTGACCACCAGATAAACGTGATGGATACATATCGCGTTTTTCCCAAAGCCCTACTTTCTTAAGTAATTGCTCTGCAATGGGTAGAATGTCTTCATCTTTCATACCTTTTACCATGCGCGGTGCAATCATAATATTGTCGAGCACAGTCATATGCGGGAATAAGTTGAAGGATTGGAATACCATCCCCATACGAAGCAATAAGTCATGCTGTGTTTGAGGTGATGCATATTTCACAACCCCATCTACAGTACTAGCAAGTACGGTACCATCTACTGCAATAGAACCACCGTCAATGGTCTCCAATTGACCTAAGCAGCGCAAGAACGTAGACTTACCGGAGCCAGAAGGACCGATGATAGAAACGATTTCCCCTTTATTCATTTTGAGCGACACATCGCGCAATACAGTTTGATTGTTAAAGCGTTTTTCAATACGCTCCATATTTACAAATGTCATAAGTACCTCTTACATCGTCGTATTAAGTAAATAGCCGTAATTTCAAGAGACGCTACAACCTCTCTAAACGGCTAATACTATACTACAACTCACTACTACAAAATTAGATTAATCTTCGTATACAGCAAATCTTCTTTCTAAGTAGTTGAAGATATTCGTCAAAACAAAGGTAAAGATCAAGTAGAATACGGCTGCCACTAGGAAGGCAGAAATATCAAAGTCACGTTGAACGATAGATTTAGTAATACGCAAGATATCGTTCATTGCCAATACATACACAAGAGATGTATCTTTTAACAAGTTAATCGTTTCGTTCGCAAGCGGTGGCAAAACGCGCTTAAACATTTGTGGCAAAATGATTTTACGCATTGTTTGAGAGTACGTAAAGCCCAGAACCTTTGCCCCTTCATATTGACCACGAGAGATGGATTGAATACCACCACGGAAAATTTCACATAAATAAGCTGCGTAGTTTAATACGAAGGTAAGAACTGCGGCCGTCGCATCATCCATTTGAATGGCACCGTCTGTAATAATTGGTAATGCATAATAAACGAATAAAATTTGTAACATTAACGGTGTACCACGCATTAAGTACACGAAAGCATCTACTAGCTTATCTACTAAAGGCAATTTAGATAGGCGCAACATGGCCATTAAAATACCGCCAGGGATAGATAAAATCCATACAATACAGAATAAGGATACGGTTACCTTTAAACCATCAGCAATGGTTGGGATAATCTGCAATAAATAATCTAACATGGAATACTCCTTCAAAACACGACTAGAGAAGAGGCTGCTGGCCTCTTCTCTAGTGTACATTTCGTTCTTTAATTATCAGTTGTACCTACTGACCATAGTACTATTAGTATACCACGAATCGTACTATTTAGCATCGCTCTTATCTAGGTCTGCGCCGGAGCCTAACCATTTTTCAGCAATTTTATCAGCAGTGCCGTCTTTTTTCATTTCAGCTAAGATACCATTAATTTTGTCGCGTAAAGCAGTATCTTCTTTACGGAAGCCAATCGCAAAGTTATCTACACCGTAATCAGTACCTTCTACGATTTTGTATTTGCCAGGTTCTTTAGTCATCAAGTAACGAGCAATAACGCCATCAGCAATAACCGCGTCCACACGGCCAATGCCAAGATCCATGAAAGCACTTACGAAATCAGCATAGGATTTTATTTCTTTAACAGTTTTACCACTTTCATCCTTTTGTAATGCAGCTTCACCAGTACTAGCTTGTTGTACGCCTACAACTTTACCAGCTAGATCAGCCTTGCCTTTGATGGACTCATCTTCATTACGAACGATGATGTATTGGTTATCTTTCATATACACATTGGAGAACAAAATGTTTTTCTCACGTTCAGGAGAAACAGTTAAACCATTCCACAATGCGTCAATTTTTTTAGATTTCAATTCAGCTTCTTTACTGGACCAGTCGATAGCTTTGAATTCTACGTCCATGCCAGCACGTTTAGCTGCTTCTTTTGCCAAGTCTATGTCAAAGCCAACGATTTCGCCTTTATCATCTTTAAAGCCCATTGGAGGGAAGCTATCATCTAAACCAATAACAACTTTCTTAGGCAACTCTGTATTCGCTTTTTTAGCATCGCCCCCACAACCTGTTACAAATACCATCATAGACACAGCTGCAAGGCCAACGGCCATCATCTTTTTCCAATTCATAACTATCCTCCACGGCGTTTATCGCCTAATCTCTACAAACTTTTATGATTCGTACAGTTCACTTTCTGTACCCGATGATTGTATTATACTTTAGTTCGTTAAAGTTGTAAATAGTTAATTTGATGAATTTTTTAATTTTATATTTTAACTATAAGATGTATATAGATTATTCCTCTACATTCTTATGATTGCGTCGATAAACTAATACTTTATATCTATATATGTATTGTTTTACGATTGCGTATGCTTATGGATGGCCTCTATCATAGCCATTTTATCTTTATATGGCACTTGATGTAGATCAAGGGGTATTACATAAATACCACCATGACCGTTCATAGCTTGCAGTTCACGCCACCCTTCAGTAAAACCGATGATATGATCGTAATCAACAAAGACAAAATATTCATCGCCATTGAAGAGACTGTGAAAGTATTCTTTCACAGAAAAAGGCCTTCGTTTTAACACGAGGCCCTTTTCACAGATAAAAGCTTGACTTTCACCTAATCTATGAAGGGTCCACAATATGACGAGCAACAACAGATAATACCATACGCGTTCTACCCAGTCTGAAGGCATATATTTTACAATTAACGCACATACCACAAGACCGATGATGCGACCGGTCCACTGGATTCCGCGATGTATTTCTAAGCTCTGTTGTACGGCACCTGATGAAAAGCGTTCCATCGCCTCTTGTTTCGTCATGGTTTCCCTCACAAATTGAAAGTCTACTATATGTTTTTATTTACGGCACAAGCCCATAGCTTGTTCTACCTTGCGGTACATTACACTCGCTTTAGCATGAGCCTTAGCAGCACCTTCATCGAGAATGACATCGAGTTCAGGGCTTGTAATCAATTCATTATAACGTTGTTGGATTGGCTCAAGGGTTGCTACTAACAGGTCAGCGATGTCGGATTTGAACACGCCATACCCTTTGCCTGCATACATTTCTTCGATAGCTTCGTAGCTATCTTTTGTAATAGCACGGTAAATGCCCATCAAATTAGAAATGCCCGGTTTATTTTCTTTATCATAACGCACTGCATTATCAGAGTCAGTTTGAGCGCGTTTCAATTTTTTTACAATCAAATCTGGTGCATCCAAAAGGCGAATGGTAGCATTTTGATTATCATCAGATTTACTCATTTTCTTAGTTGGTTCTTGTAAGCTCATAACACGAGCACCGCCTTCGCCTACCTTAATATCAGGTACTACGAAAGTTTCACCGAATCTACGGTTAAAACGCTCTGCCAAATTACGAGTCAACTCAAGATGTTGTTTTTGGTCCTCACCTACAGGAACATAGTTTGTACCATATAACAAGATATCTGCCGCCATCAATGGTGGGTACGTAAGCAATGCTGTAGGAATAGAGTCACCTTGCTTTTGAGACTTATCCTTGTACTGAGTCATACGCTCTAATTCGCCAACATAGCTAATAGATTGCATAACCCAACCAAGTTTAACATGCTCAGGCACTTCGGATTGTACGAATAATGTTACCTTTTTAGGATCGAGGCCAACCGCTAGGTACAACGCCGCCAAATTACGAGTATTTTGGAATAACTCTTTTGGATCTTGCGGTACAGTAATCGCATGTTGATTAACGATACAATAATAACATTCGTCAGTATCTTGATAGTCTAAGAAATTACGTAAAGCCCCCAAATAGTTACCAAGTGTTAACTCACCACTTGGTTGGATGCCGGAAAATATAACTGCCATAATAGTCTCCCTATATTGAAATAAACCAACAGTGCCGAAGCACTGTTGGTTATATATATTATTCTACGGTTACAGATTTAGCCAAGTTACGTGGTTTATCTACATCTGCGCCGCGAGTAATCGCTGCGTAGTACGCCAATAATTGCAATGGTACAACTGCAAGGATTGGAGCGATGAATTTATTTGCACGAGGCACATAAATTGTATGGTCTACGTGTTTAGTTAATTCTTCGTCACCTTTCATACCGATACCGATTACCACAGCTTCACGAGCTTTTACTTCACGGATGTTGCTGATCATCTTATCATACACATCCTCTTGTGTAGCCAATGCGATAACAGGTACACCTTCTTCAATAAGAGCTAACGTACCATGTTTCAACTCGCCACCAGCATATGCTTCAGCATGGATGTAAGAAATTTCTTTCAATTTCAAAGCACCTTCCATAGCTACTGCATAGTCGATAGCACGGCCCAAGAAGAATGCATCAGATTTGAAGCCATAATGTTTAGCAAAGGCTTTCATATCTTCGTCTACTTCAAAGATTTCATGAATCAATGTTGGCAAGCTGAGAACACCGCTAAGGATTTCTTCGCCTACAGTTGGATCCATTTTACCGTTCAATTGGCCAAGGTATACAGCGAACAACAAGCCTGCTACCAATTGAGTAGTGTACGCTTTTGTGGACGCTACAGAGATTTCAGGGCCTGCCCATGTGTAAACAGTGTTGTCTGCTTCACGGGAGATACTGGAACCTACAACGTTTGTGATAGCCAAAGATTTAGCACCAAGGCGTTTAGCCTCTTTCAAAGCTGCCAATGTATCGGATGTTTCACCAGATTGGCTGATAACGATGCATAATGTTTTGTCATCAGTCAATGGATTGCTGTAACGGTACTCAGATGCGATTTCCACATTTACAGGAATGCGCGCCAAGTTTTCAATATATTGTTTTGTTACAAGACCTGCATGGTATGCTGTACCACATGCAACGATGAGGATTTTGTTGAAAGCTGCTACATCGTCAGCAGTCCAGTTCAATTCCTCAAAGTGTACAGTTTTACCATCTTCGGAGATGTGTGTACCAAATGTATCGCGAACTGCTTTAGGTTGGTCATGAATTTCTTTCAACATGAAGTGTTCATAACCGCCTTTTTCAGCAGCCTCTGCATTCCAGCTTACGTGGAATACTTCTTTATCGATAGCATTACCTTCACGGTCAAATACGGATACATTATCACGAGTTACGATTGCCAATTCGCCATCGCTCAAGATGTATGTATCACGTGTGTAGTTAATGATAGCTGGAATATCGGAGGCAACAAAGTTTTCGCCTTTGCCAAGACCGATAACCAATGGGTTTTCTTTTTTAGTACAAATGATTTTGTCTGGCTCATCAGCACAGATGATTTCAAGAGCATACGCACCATCAACACGAGCAAGCATGCGACGTACAGTACCTACGAAGTCGCCATCGTACATATCTGCCAATAAGTGAGCTACTACTTCAGTATCAGTTTCAGATTTGAAATGGTACCCTTTTTCGATAAGCTCTTCTTTTAAAGGCATGTAGTTTTCAATAATGCCGTTGTGTACAACAGCAAATTTACCATCTTCAGAGGAGTGAGGATGGGCGTTCATATCGGATGGACGACCATGAGTAGCCCAACGAGTATGACCAATACCTACAGTCCCTTCATTAGGGTCAGCTTTTACAATCGCCTCAAGATTAGCAAGGCGGCCAACCTTCTTCTGAATTTTAATAACATTTTCAGGGCCGATAACAGCAATACCTGCAGAGTCATAACCACGGTATTCTAATTTCGCCATACCGTCCAATAAGAAATCAGATGCTTGATTAAAGCCAATGTATCCTACGATACCGCACATAAGTATATCCTCCTATAACTGGGGGCATTCTAGCCCCAGCCAACAACTAAGGCTAACAAATTACTATTCTAACTTAACGTTCTAAGTTAATGTTCAAATTATGTATCAAATAGTATTTGAATACAATTCATTCAGATATACTTTGTCCCCACCGTTACCGATGGGATTTTTAATATCTGTTACGACATGAATGTGCCGGAAGAGCATCCGCTGATTATTCGATCACTCTTCACCTCGTCTACCCTAACGACTGCCTTCGCGGGTACTTGCGCTATTCGCCTTTACGAATTAAGGAACTCCTTTCTATGATATACGGCAGAATTAGTACAAATATGAATTATGTACTGAGCTATATTATACTAAAAATATCGATAAGATGTAAACCTCTGAACCTAATTCAGAGGCAATAAAAAAAGATTTTTTCTATACTTCACGGTATTTCCATTGTAAGAAATTATACTGCTATCAATCTATATTTTATACAATTAGATTTTGCTATATTCTCAAAATTATTTATTAAATTTTGGAGATACGTATTATGAATAAAACAACTATTAAAAAGAAACATACAACACATAAAAACAGCATACAATACAGAAAATTGCGTCGTTGGGTTTTACCTGCCGTATTAGGCGCCGCCTTATCTACATTGGCTATCATTCCTACCTTAGCTGCGGAAACACAACCGAATACCAACGTAGCTGTTGTGACTACAACAGAACAAAATGTGACAGTACCATCTGCTCATGGTAGCACACCACCTAACGGTGCGCCACATGGCAAACCACCTGTGGGGCAACCACCAACAGGGGCTCCTAACGGAGCACCTAATGGCATGGCGCCACAAGCTGAGGTGGATCCTAATACTTTCATAGGTACGTCTGTGGTAACAGCGGATACATCCATCGCCCATGAATTGATTACAAGCACAACTGCTGATCAAAATGCTTTCATCGGTAAAAATAAAGCAGTCGTAAATATCGAAAACAGCGTATTCGATAAAACCGGCAATACTACAAGTGATGACAACAGTAATTTTCGAGGTCAAAATGCGGTAGTTCTAGGAATCGAAGGCAGTCAAATCAACATTAAGGGCAGCAATATTACATCTAACTCTAACGGTTCCAATGCGGTCTTCGCTACCGGTGAAGGCTCTGTTATCAACGTAGAGAACACTAATATTCACACTAAAAGCGATTCCTCTCGTGGTCTAGATGCTACGTATAAAGGCACAGTAAATGGTAAAAATCTAACTATCACTACTGAAGGTGCTCACTCTGCTACTCTTGCTACTGACCGTGGCGAAGGTACGATTACTGCAGAAGCAGCTAAACTAACAACCTCTGGCTCTGGCAGCCCTGTTATCTACTCCACAGGTAATATTACAGCTAACAATGTGAACGGCGTAGCTAATAACAGCGAAATCGGTGTGGTAGAAGGCAAGAACTCCATTACCCTTACAAACTCTAATGTAACCGGCTACAAAGACAATGGCTTCATGCTTTACCAAAGCTTCTCCGGTGATGCTGAAAGCGGTATAGCACGCCTTAAAGCAGAAAATAACACACTCACAACTCACTCCACAGGTGCATTCATCTATGTAAACAACACCACTGCTGAAGCGGACCTTGTAGGCAATACAATCTCAATGCCAAATACTACGACACTGGTGAAAGCAGCAGCAGACTCTCGCTGGGGTAAAGATGGTGAAAATGGTGGTCACCTCACGCTTCGCGCATCTAATCAAGAACTAATCGGTAACATCGTAGCTGACTCCATCAGTACTGTTGCACTAGACATGACAAACGGCTCTAGCCTCGTTGGTGCTATCAACACAGATAACACAGCTAAAGAAGTTACACTAAAACTCAGTAAAGACTCTAGCTGGACACTCACTGGTGACAGCTATGTAAAATCCTTAACTAACGAAGACACAACAAACAGTAACATTCACTTGAATGGATACAAACTCGTTGTAGCTGATAAATAAAATTAGATAACTGAAAGAGGCAACGCCATTGGCGTTGCCTCTTTCAGTTAAAATAAATAAAATTAAATTATTTAGCCTTATGAATAAAATCACTCAGTATTTTCATTGCATTATTAGGATTCAGATCGCCTACACTCTTATCATTCTCCAAGTAACCTGTACTATTTCCTTTAAAAATAAAATCAGTAATAGCAATAAGCATAGCATTCTTAACTTCATTATCAGATGTAGTTTGAATAAAGGCTAGAAACGATTTTAATGCGGCAGATTTAGAACCATATAAAGTTGCATTATGCTTTGCAACATTATATTTATGACCAACAAAATACAGTAAATACAAAAACACCCCTATTAAAGTAAACCGTAATGAAAAATTAGCTAATATAAAAACAAAAGGATTATCACTTGGAGCATATGTAGGAATAGGAATACATTTTAATGTCCAAATTATAACTACAATAAGAAGAACCCCTACACAACCACCCGTGATTAACCAGTACTTTGCGACTTTATCATATTCTTTCTCTGCATCAGAATATACTTCTGCATATTTAGGGATTGTGATGTCTTCTGCTAAAATTTTCAAGTTTTCAATCGCTTCACTAGTATTTGTCGAATACTCCCTAATATTATTTTTAATCTGATTTAATTCCCAATCAAGCCGATTTTGATTAGCAATAACACTATTACCAATTGCCAAAGACAAAAAACCATCTAAAACACTTCTATATTTATTATATAGGCTTACTAAGTCAGAAAGCTCGATATCTATAAGTAGGTTAAAATTTAAGTTATCTTTATTCTTATTTGAAATAAATAAAGTATTACATCGGTTTATATAATCAGAAGTTTTTTTTACAATGTTATTTAACTGCTCCATCTGTAATTCTGTAAAGTCAGTTGGACGGACTAGTTTAATTAATTGTTCAAAATACGGTATAACAATACTAGAAACAAATATCAAATGATTACTATCAATATCTACTCCAGAAAAATTACTTTTGAACATATTAATTTCTTCTTCGAAACTTGAAAAATCAATTTTATTATCCATAATAGTTCTCCCATTAATAAAGTAATTCGCTTTTTATATTATACTATGTATCTTGATTTTGAAACTAAATATATTAAATACATATCCAACAGTTACAAAAACACCTATCACATCTACATCATGCAGATACTCCCCCAGCCCACCCTTCATAAGCACTGTAACTAAAATTTCTGTCATCAGTAATAAGGATTCGGCACATAAATATCGGCTCACTAGTGACGAATCCATTCGGCAAGCATCTAAAGCACATATAAAGAAAATGCCCACCAATATATGTTCCTACAGCGACTTTACGTAGGACGGAGCAAAGGGACATATATTGGTGGGCATACGCCTATATAAATTTGTAGAATGGATTCAAACGGAGCAGATATTAATTAACGGCGAGGCCTTGTTCTCTACCGATAATATCAGCGATTTCTTGGCATAGTGCTTGTAGTTCTTCTTGGTTAGGGCCTTCTGCCATTACGCGAATGAGTGGTTCTGTACCAGATGCACGTACTAGAACGCGACCTTCTACACCAAGTTCACCTTCTGCGGTAACGATAGCGGCTTTAATAAGGTCGTTGTCTTCCCAACCTGTTTTTGTAGCAACACGAACGTTGATAAGAACTTGAGGATATTTTGTCATAATGCCAGCTAACTCAGAAAGTGGTTTGTTTTTCTCTTTCATAAGAGCCGCCACTTGAACAGCTGTCAACATACCGTCACCAGTAGTGTTGTGATCCAAGAAGATTACGTGACCAGATTGCTCCCCGCCAACGGAAAGGTTGTGTTCACGCATGTATTCCAATACATAACGGTCCCCAACAGCAGTAGCAAAGGTTTTCATGCCTAGTTCTTTAGCTGCTTTATGGAAGCCGATATTACTCATAACAGTACCAACTACAGTATCCTCTTTGAGTTTGCCCTCTTCTTTCAGTTTAAGAGCGCATAACAACATGATTTGGTCCCCATCGAGAACTTGTCCTTTTTCGTCAACCAATAAGCAACGATCTGCATCGCCATCGTTAGCGATACCAAGATCTGCATTATGTTGTTGTACAGCTACTTGCAAGCCTTCGATGTGCGTAGAACCACAATGATGGTTGATGTTCAAGCCATCTGGATTTACGTTAATGTTGATAACTTTAGCACCAAGGCCAGCTAAAATTTCAGGACCTACGCTAGAAGCAGCACCATTGGCACCGTCATAAACGATGGTCATCCCTTCCAAGGATGTATCGATTGTGTGACGTACAAAGTGAGCATAGAAATGAGCCAAGTTGCTATTGTGCTCAATTTTGCCAATGCCATCACCCGTAGGACGTGGCAATTCATTATCTGCACTTTGACGAACATATTCCTCCAATTGATCTTCTACTTCATCTGGCAATTTGTAACCATTGCCGTCAAAGAATTTAATGCCATTATCTGGGTATGGATTGTGGGAAGCAGAAATGACTGCGCCTGCATCAAAACCTTGTTGACGTACTAGGTATGCTACTGCTGGAGTTGGCACAACGCCTGCAATAACTACATTACCGCCTACAGAGCAAATACCTGCAGCTAATGCACTTTCAAGCATAGAACCAGAAATACGCGTATCGCGACCGATCAAGAACGTAGGATGTTCCTTTTCCTTACCAAAATGCGTAGCCGCTGCACGACCTAAATGATAGGCTAATTCAGGTGTTAAAAATTCATTAACAACACCACGTACACCATCTGTACCAAATAAACGAGCCATAATTATCCTCCTCTAGGGATTTGTGTACATCACAAGTCCTCATATATTCACTGTTGTGTATTATATCACAATATATACACCACACATATAGATACTATACAGATATGACTATAGTACGATATCAATATGAACCTATACTGTAGTTCACTTCACAGTATATTACCAACTAGTTTGGTTTTGCGTATTTCGCCATACATAAAATGGCTGTTTCTGCCCCATCAAGGGCTGCGCTCATAATGCCACCAGCATAGCCCGCACCCTCACCCATTGGGTAGAAGCCACCTACCGTTGGGGAAACGCGCTCTTCGTTGCGCCCCATGCGAAGTGGTGCAGAGGTACGAGTTTCAACACCTGTCATGCATACGGCAGGATCATCGAATCCACGAATTCGTCGACCCCAGTACGGCAAAGCGCGTTCTAATACGGATGTAACGAATGGTGGCAAGCAATCGTGCAAATCGCAGTTCACTACGCCTGGTTCATAACTATAGGTGCTATCTTGTACGCTAGGTGCTTGTGAAAGCCCTAAAAATTGACCTACTGTTTGCGCTGGCGCATGGAAGTTAGAACCACCTAATTCATAGGCCTTACGTTCCCATTCCCGTTGGAAAGCTACCCCATCCAGAGGATGCGTACCAAAGTCATCGGGACCTACGTTAACTACGATGGCACTATTGGCAACACCGCTATCACGAGCATACAAACTCATGCCATTTACAACAACGCCACCATTTTCAGACGCAGACGCTACAACTTGACCACCAGGGCACATACAGAAGCTATAGGCTGTACGTCCAGTTTCTTTATCGTGATATACAAGAGAGTATTCTGCGGCACCAAGGCCCAAGCTAGATGGTTCCACACCATATTGGGACTCATCGATTACAGCTTGATCATGTTCAATACGAACACCGATAGCAAATGGTTTTGCCGTCATTTCTACATTTCGTTTATGTAGCATTTCATATGTATCACGTGCACTATGTCCTACACCAGAGAGTACAACTGTAGTATCAATGCGCTCGCTACTATTAACTTCAACACCTACGACGCGGTCATTTTCGATAAATAAATCGGTAATCTTTGCACCGAAGCGGACTTCACCGCCCCATTCAATAATGCGCTCACGCATGGCTTTTACCATGGTACGCAATTTATCAGTACCTACGTGAGGTTTATGTTTATATAAAATTTCCTCAGGCGCACCAAATTCAACAAAGTATTTGGAGATTTCATGCAATCTAGGATGGGTAACACGAGTCGTCAATTTACCATCAGAAAAGGTACCTGCACCGCCCTCGCCGAATTGAACGTTGGACTCAGGTTTAAAGACGCCCTCTTTCCAGAATGTTTCTACGTCTTCGCTACGAGTATCTACATCTTGACCACGCTCAAAGACGATAGGACGATAGCCTTCACGAGCAAGGTAAAATGCGGCTAACATACCAGCTGGACCAAAGCCCATAACTACAGGACGATGAGCTAACGGCACATTGCCATAAACGATAGGCTCCGGATCTTCTGCAGTAAATACAGATACATCCTTTTGTTTACCCATTTTTTTCATAATTTGAGCTTCGTTATGAACCTCAACAAACAAGGTATATACAAAGACAATATTTGGTTTTTTACGAGCGTCTACGGCACGTCGTACAACGTGAATTGTTTCAATAGCGCCACGCAATTGGGGATATTTCTTTTCTACAATATCCTTTATATCCGACTTGACCGTAACAGCCACGCGGAGGTTTATTATTCTAATCATATCGTTCCTATTTTGGCTCCCCTTCAAGGGTAGCTTATATCTTTATTATTTGACCTAAATTCCTAACAACTGACCTAGAAGAAAATGGTCATACATCTTTATTATACAACACTACTATAAAAGCTAATATATAAATCATAAAAATAGACTCTAAGAGAGTAAAATCATATTACGCTCTTAGAGTCTATTTATTTAATTAAATGCTATATCAATTAAAAGCTATGTTAATTGAATGCTATGTTATGTAATCTCTATATAAGGGCACAGTCCATAAGTGATTAAGTAGATTTCTTTTGGATTTCTACTTTCACACGCACTGTTGAGGTAGTGCTATTGATACCACTCGGGAAGACCAGATTATAGTTGCCTTGGATGCTTTCAGTAGCACCAGATATATCAACCGGTTCCGTTTGGATATCTGTAATCGTATCAATTAGCTCTTCACGACCTGTAACGGTGAGTTGTGTCGGTGTAGCTGAGGTAGCTTTAACTTCATAGCCCTCTGCTACCGTACCAACGGTCGGCACTGTAATAGGAACAGCTTTATCCTTACGTAATAAATTGAGCTCGTATTGAGCTTGACCTTGGTTCGGATTGATATGTACATCTAATACATTACCAGATACATCCCAAGCCTCTAACGTACTAACAGCACTGAAATTCTTAGTTTGTCCAGTAATATTGACCTTCATAACAACCTTGTTCACAGCATTAACTTGTTGTTTACGACCAGAAACAGTTACCTCTTTTGGCACAATCGTTACCGATTTCAAAGCAATATCGTCAGAGAACTTGCCAATCGGAACAATTTCAACGGGAACCTTTCGCTCTGCATATTCGTCAACATTAATAGTGATATTATCTGGTTTCACTTCCACAAGACTCATCCCTGCAGGAGGTGTAAAGCCAATAGTTACATTATTTTGCCCTGGTTTCACACCAGATGCATCGATATAAGCACGAAGATTATCTGACTTCATAGAAATAATCGTATCACGAGGGCCAGTCAGTACAACACGTACTGTATCGGGTGCATCCTCCACGATATAGCCAGAGTTGAGGTTTTGAACCTGTACAGGCACAGTATAGGTTACCTCCATCACAGGGTTCTGATCACGCATGATAAAGAACCACATGACGATAGCCGCTAGCAAGGATAACAGCTTAGCCGGCCAATTTCGTTTCAAATGGATCATCATTTATTTGCCCTCCATTTCCACATACTAGTAATGGTTTGACGAGGGCGTTCCATGAAGGTGCGTAAAGCTTCCTTAATTTGATCCTCTGGTAAATGGCGATAAATATGACCACCATAAGTATAAGAAATCGTACCTGTTTCCTCACTGACAACAACAACTACCGCATCAGTTTGTTCAGATAAGCCGATAGCCGCACGGTGGCGCGTACCTAGTTCAGTACTCAACGTACGGTCTTCAGTAAGCGGTAACAAACATCCAGCTGCACGAATGCGACCATCACGAATGATAAGAGCCCCATCATGAAGCGGCGTGCTCGGTACGAAGATATTTTTAATTAATTCACGGCTCAATACAGCATCCATTAAAATGCCTGTATCTACGAAGTCATTGAGACCTACTTCGCGCTCAAACACGATGAGTGCCCCCGTATGTTCACGGGACATAACGCGTGCTGCTGCCATCACTTCATTGATGGCCATATCCATTTCTTCTTCGTTTACATTTTGAGCCTTACTAAAAATACGGCCCCGACCGAGTTGCTCAAGAGCACGACGTAATTCAGGTTGGAACACGACTGGTAACGCAAAGAGAAGTACAGTCATACTTTGTTGCAAAATCCAATTAATAACATATAGATTGAACAGATGACTGATCATATTTATTATGGCTAAGAACACGATACCTTTTAAAAGAGCAACGGCTCGTGTATCTTTAAGCATCTTATATAAATAATAAATACCCACAGCAACGACCAGAATATCAAGGATATCTAGAGGCCTAAAGGTATGTATAAGTGCGTCAACATGCATAAAAATAACTCCTTATACAAAATAATAAGGTACAGTCAAATCTATGACTGTACCTTATATTTTAACTCATTTTGAGAGTACTGTAAATTTAGAAACAGATACTCTATGAGATTTTTTCATATAAATATATATCAATCTATAAAACAGATATTTTATATATATGCATTTTAACGAAACTAGTTTAGATGCTTAAATGTTTTGTGTTTCAATCCACACATCCATTTGACCACCACAAACCATACCTTCTTTTACGGCTACATCATCATCAAGTAAAACGTCAATGCGACGGTGCGCCTCTTTTTTATTCAAAGAATCAACGGCACTTAAACGAATTTCATTTTCTGCACGGCCACCACCGATAGTACCAAAGATAGAACCATCTGGGAATACAACCATAGACGTACCAGCTTTACGAGGTGTAGATCCACGGGTATATAAAATTGTAGCAACGGCTAGTGTTTCATTTTTACGTTCACTAAGATATTCAATAAACTCACGATTCATGGCTCACTCTACCTTTCCGCAATGAGCCGCCTTGTTTACCACGCACCACTGCCAAATATTCACTAACGATAGATAATGCAATCTCCTCAGGAGTTTGTGCACCTAAGTCTAGACCAATTGGTGCATATACCATATCTAACTCTTCTTGTGTCCAACCTTGTTCACGCAACACTTCAAATGCATAATGAATGCGCTTTTGACTGCCCATAACACCCATATAGGTTGGCAAGTAATCGCGCAATTGTTCTAAGCATACATTATCATACTCATGAGCACGAGTAACAATGATAAAACCATTATACTCATCAAGAGGTAGCTCATTTTTAAAGTTTTCTAACGGCAAGCATTTACGAGTAACGCGTTCGTCAAAGAATTCAGGAACTACATATTCTGGACGGTCATCTACAACAGTAACACGACAGCCGATGAATAATAGTAAATCAGTAATCGCTCGGCTCACATGACCAGCGCCCAATACGAGAACGGACGGATCATTTTCTACAGGTTGTACGAAACATTCTATTTCGCCTACCATACACAGAGAGTTAAGTTTTGCTTTATCTACTGTAAAGCCTTCAATAGCCGTACCATAAAGCACGCTGCCATCTTCAGCATAAATAGTCTTATCCCCTTGGCGAGGACCAGATAAAACAGTAACCATCAAGGTTGTTTCAGTAACCTGTAGACGGTCTTTCATCACATCATAGATCGTTTCCATCTAGATTCCTTTCATAATCCCAAGCAGTAACAGCCTCTAATACACCGCCACCAACTGCAAGAGATTTATCTGAAATACTATAACAATGAGACTCTTCACAACGAGCATCTACATCGGCCAATTTAAAATGGTCCGATACAATAAGCCCACTTTTTAGAATGCCTCTAAGAATACCGGTAATTTTTGCCCGTACTGGCTCTTCATCTACATAACCAATGACTTCATTGGCTTGTACAGAATCACCAATATGACGTTTTGCTGTAAATAGACCGGCCTTTGGCGAGTGTATAACACGTTCATGAGTATAGCCACCTACATTACCAGGAATCCCTGTATTCGGTTGAGCTGGACCATCATAGATACAGCGTCCTAAGGAATGTCCACGCATGGTTTCGATGACTACATCTACATCGTGCCCCGCTGTAAAGCCAGGGCCAACACCTATAACAAGGTCTGCATCCTCGCGTTTTGTACCAAGATTCTTTTTACTTAAAATACCATCTACTACAATAGCTGGTTTTAATGTATTTAGCAACTCTTCGTACGAACTAGTCACGACGGGAATTATCCCTTGTGCCAACGTATCTTTCACTTCACTAAGGGCTACATGACGGGCTACAAAGCGTTCCAAAACCATTTCACCGCGATGTACGGCATTGCCGTAACATACTTCTCGGCGAATCATAGTAGGAATCGCAATTTCGCTAATCACCACGGGATAACCTGCCCGTTTCAATCTATATACAGCGCCGGAAGCGATATCTCCGCCTCCACGCATGAGCACTAATGGTTTCATAATGCCTCACTTTCACGATTTTTTAAACGCTCAAAATCATCGGGTGTATCGATATCGTCACCAATATCGTCACGGATCCATAATTTCAAGACATAATCCTTGCCATCACCACGAATGATGGTCTTACCACCTTGATCCCCTTGGATCTGTTGTAAACATTCAAACCAATGAGAACCAAAGAGAACGGGATTTCCCGATTGATAGTTCGCCCCATAATAGGGAACGACGATAGTTTTCGAATGAAAGTTTTCACTAAATGCACTAATGACCTCATGTACGACAGCACTCGTCAGAAGAGGTTGATCCCCTACTGAGCAAAGAATGCCATCTAACGGTATGGGCGATGTTTCTACTAAATGACGCACCCCCATCGCTATGGACACACCTTGTCCTAGCTCAGGATGCTCATTTCGAATCGCTTCAAAACCATAGGATGTGACAATAGGTTCTAGTTTTTCATGATCATCACCAGTAACCGCCACAAAAGGTAGTTTACATGACATCGCAGGTACTACCGGACCACCCCATCCACATTGAAGAGCCCCACAGACCGCATCTAGAACAGTCTTGCCACGCCAGGGCAAGAGCTGCTTATTACATCCCATGCGCTTGGCTTGTCCTCCTACGAGGAGGACAATGCCAATATGCAAAGGACGACGGTCTATGGGGTCTCTCATTGTACTGAAAGCGGTATTACAATTTGCTTTCACATTAATCATGAGTACCTACCGACATTGAATGATGCGACGGATTTCGCAGCTTGCTTTATATCCATCAGCTAAGATGATAGCAGCGATATCACTATCAACAATATGATCAATAAAATCATCAATAATGCGATGTTGTACTGTTTCATAACCAGTACAGAAGAGAATTTTTTTCCCTTTACTATATTGGAATAAACCTTGCTTGTGCAATACAATATCAGCCAACATACGCGGTGTTACAATGGCCCCCATATCGCGTTTCACGATATCTTGAACGAGCTCGATATTATGTACATGCTCCTCATCAAGCGGGGCCCCTAGCATTTGTAGGTTAACAAGACCAATCGTAGTCTTTGTAAGGGATGGAATAACAGGTTCACTCGTCTTAGGCGCCTTGAGCCATTTTTCCTTCGCCCCATCTGCTTCTACCACAATTTGCCAATTAGGATGTAACTTGGATAAACCATCGATAAGATCACAATCTAAGGAGTCCACTTTTGTTCCCGTAATTCCAGAGAACCACGCACCACAATAACCATGTAACACACGATCAGTACAATACTCGTCTGCTTCATTAATATTTTGAGTATAAATCGGTTTATAATGAGCAACCTGAGATTCATAGAGTCGAGTCGTAGTCGTAACTACGATGGGCTGACCTTTCAGCCGTCCATATTCTACTAGTTTTGAAAGCACAGTCGTTTTACCGCCGGCCCCAACAAGGGCAACGATTCCCGGCTGAATCAATCGATTCCAATAGGATGTTTGTGATGTCATAGAACCAGGCCTCCTTAGAAAGTAACAAGAAATTAAAACTCTCTATACTTTATATTTCTCGTCCATAGCCATAAATACCTTCTCAGGTGTCATAGGTAATGTACGAACATCCGCACCAACTGCATTTTTAATAGCATGTTGGATAGCTGGACAACCAGTGTTAATAACAACTTCACCAATAGATTTAGCACCGAAACCGCCAGTTGGTTCATAAGACTCTACAAAGTCTACATGTAACTCACCGATATCTTGACGGGTTGGAATTTTATAGGTCATAAGGTTATTAGTCTCTAAGCGACCATTATTGGAATAACGTACATCTTCATATAGTGCCATACCGATAGCTTGTACCACGCCACCTTCAACTTGAACGCGAGCCAATTTAGGGTTAATAACAGT
>NZ_CAKPTN010000010.1 GCF_934190855.1 uncultured Veillonella sp.
GCTCAGTGCCAATGGCGCCACGAGGTGGTTCAGGTAATGGTTCTATGACTTGCAATTTACCTTCTAAGGTATTAAACAAGGCATCAATATCTGTTTTTCGTTCAGGCTTAAAATCTACGCCCATCGGCCCATGATACGTAATAAGCCGGCTATATCGGTTGATAGCCATGTGAAGAGCTGTACAATCACTATAGCCAATAAAAGCCTTACGATGTTTGCGAATGGCTGTATAGTCTAATTGTTCTAAATAGCGCATCGTACCATACCCACCACGCAAAGCTAGTACCGCATCACAAGGGGCTGTAGTCATCATATATTGAAACTCTCCGGCTTGCTCCTCAGGAGTACCACCATAGATTCCCTTACGATGTACACTATCACTCCAAAGTACCTTATATCCTTTTGAGTTACAAATTTCTTCTATTTTATGTAAATCTTCATCGCTTGCACTGGCAGGTGCCATAACACCAATGGTCATGCCCGGTGCTAAACGTTTTGGTTCAATCCAGTTCATATATCCTCATAAAATACAACAAAAGACGTACACATAGTGTACGTCTTAAGTGTATCTTATTTGTATGCTTTTTTAAAGTCAACAAGACCTAATGTAGTCCAGAAATAATTTTGAATTGTTCCATTCGTTACATACGGTTGTGTTGTGAAGTACAACGGCATTACAAGAGATTCATCAAAAATCATCTTTTCTGCTTCATGCATCAATGCGTCACGAGCTGCACCATTTGGCGTTGTACGAATGCGTGCAATCAATTCATTGTACTCATCACTATGGTACTGACCATCGTTGTCTTCAGCAGAGAATACTTCTAAGAAGTTTTGCGGATCGCTATAGTCAGCAACCCAAGAAGCGCGAGCTACTTGGTATTTGCCAGCTTCACGGTCTGCCAAGAATACCTTTGTCTCTTGATTTTGTAAGCGTACATCTGCGCCAAATGCATTTACCCATGCATCTTGAATCGCTTCGGCAATGGATTTATGTAATTCGCTTGTATTATACAAAATCGTAATTTGAGGCAATGGATGGTTCTTATCGTAACCAGCCTTTTTCAAGATTTCCTTAGCTTGTTCTACGTCTTCGTAAACTAAATAACTACCGGCTTCACGGAAGTCTTCACGACCATTGCTTTCAAGCATGCCGTACGGTACAAAGGCATAGGCTGCCTCTTTACCACCGCGAACGATATTGTTAACGATGTTAGCACGGTTGATAACCATGGAAAATGCTTTACGTACAGCTGGGTCCGTGAAAGGCTCTGCTTTTACGTTAAATACATAGTAATAGTTGCCAAGCATAGGGCCGATATGTAATAGACCAGCCTCTTCTAAACGTTTTTGATCAGCTACTGGAGGCTCAACAGTCATATCAGCTTCGCCACCTTCAACTAAAGTGAGACGCGTACTTTGAGACTCACTGATAGGCCAGTTCATCTTCTCTGTTTTCACAGATTCTGCGTCCCAATAGTTAGGATTCTTAATAAAATCCATTTCCCCATTATGCTTCCAAGACAACAAACGGTATGGACCATTAGATACCATAGTTTCTGCATTAGCGGCCCAGTTTTCATGAGCATCTACAGCTTTTTTGCTCACCGGATAGAAACTATGAGACGCTAGTAATTTTAAGAAATAGGCTGTTGGATTTTCTAAGGTAACTACCAATGTATCGTCATCGATAGCCTTAACGCCAACATCTTCTGCTTGGGCATCGCCACTATTGAAGGCTTCGCCATTTTTTAATACATATAACATATATGCATTGTCCGCATGGACTTCAGGGTCTAATACGCGTTTCCAAGCGTATTCAAAATCATGAGCCGTTAAAGGCTCTCCATTAGACCATTTCAAATTAGGTCGTAAATGGAAGGTATACTCGCGACCATCATCGGAGATTTCCCATTTTTTTGCAAGTGCTGCTTCTGGTTCACTTTCATCATTAAGACGAACTAGACCATCAAATAGTTGAAGTTGAACCGTAGCCTCCGGAGAGGTAGTAGACTTTGCGGGATCCAATGTGGATGGTTCCTGCTCAATAACATAACGGATTGTATGCTCGTCGATTGGTTGAACACCGCGAGGGTAACCAAATACAAACAAGAGCACACTCACCCCTAGAGCAAGGACCATGAGTTTTAAAAAATTTCGTTTATCCATCATGGCAATGCTTCCTCTACAAATTCTTTCATGATGCGCCCAACTTGAGCGCCTAACTCTTTACCGCGGTCATTATCAATATCGCTCATCAACAAGATAAAGCAGAAATGACCTCTTAACGTTTCTAACACGCCCCCATCATGCTCTACGCGATCCAGGGAACCTGTTTTATGGTGAAAGCGTATGCCTTCGCCCCAGTAAAATGGCAAGATATCACGGAATTGTTGGCGTCCTAAAATATTCCACATCTCACGGCCATACGCGTCTTTATCACGATATTCAAAAATGTGTTTATAAAGACGAGCTAAGGCCATAGCAGTCATACGATTATCTCGGCCCTCAGCTAACGCATCAAAGTCCATCATCATACGATTTAGTTCGATTTCATCAACACCGAGTTTCTCTGCACGAGCATTGATATTTTCCATACCAAGTGCGGTGATGAGCAAATTCGTCGCAATATTATCGCTGAGCACCATCATGAGACGGCATAACTCAAGATACGTAAAGCTATGTTTAGCTACAAGCTCTTGCAGTGCCCCTCCACCTTCAACGCGTGGGGTTTTAGATAAAGGTACCGTATCATTAAGGTCCAACTGCTCAGTGCGAGCTAAATGAAAGACATATTCCATGATAAGCACCTTGATCAAACTCGCACTAGAATGAACTGTATTTTCACCTCTAGATGCGATAAGTGTCGGTTCTTCTTCATCATCAAATTGCAATACTACATAGGATATATTCCCTGTAGGTGCCAACTCATTGATAACCGTATCAAGTTGATTTTCCAAGGACTTGCCAACAATTAGTTTTTCCATACTATTCTCCCATTATATGTGCCAGCATGCGATGCGGCGATCAGCCCAATCGCGAAGCGGTGGACGCTCTGTAAAGCAACGACCTTCCGCTTCTGGGCATCGACCACTAAACAAACAGCCTTTTGGCGGATCTAGTGGATTTGGTGGGTCTCCTTTTAGAGGGGCCCCAATTGGTGCATGTGGCATAACTGGGCCATTTAAGGCCGTCAAGGCACGGGTGTACGGATGTTGTGGGAATTCATACAAGTCCAATGCTGGACCTTCTTCCATAACAGCACCCAAGTACATAACAACCATGCGATGACTAATGTAGCGCACCATGTTTAAATCATGAGAAATAAAGAGGTACGAAATGCCATGCTCGGCTTGCAAACGTTCAAGCAATGTCATAATCTGCACTTGAATCGATACATCTAGTGCAGAAATCGGTTCATCACAGATGATACATTGGGGCTGCATAATTAAAGCCCGTGCAATACCGATACGCTGGCGTTGACCGCCAGATAATTCATGAGCATAACGCTCACCAAAGGACATATTTAATCCAACTTGGTCGAGCACCTCTTTGACGCGAATAACGCGATCACGAGGTGTATACTTTGGATCTAACTCTAAAGGTTCCTCTAAAATAGCATTGACCGTAAGTCGTGGATTTAAGGATGCATAAGGATTTTGGAATACCATTTGCATCACTGGATGAACAGCTTGTCTATCTACATAAGGATCAATGTGGCGACCATTCATATAAATAGAGCCAGATGTAGCTTGATGTAACCCCATCAAGGTGTAACCAAAAGTAGATTTACCACATCCAGACTCACCTACGATACCAAGGGTTTCCCCTGGTGATTGATATAGGCTCACGCCTTGTACAGCGTGTACCGTGTGTTTTGGCTTAAACAAGCCGCCTGACAGGGTGAACTCTTTAACGAGATTGTCAGTTTCCCATACGTAACTCATTAAAGTCCCTCCAACTTCGCTAACCAACATGTAAATTGATGATTCTCACCAACATTTGTAACCGTAGGAATCCGATTACCACAAATGCGCATAGCCCACTTACAACGCGGGTTAAATGCACATCCGCGAGGCAAATCAAATAAATCTGGCGGTTGACCTTCAACGGCTTTGAGTTCACCATGCCATTTACCTTGTGGCAATGCTAGTAATAAGCCCAAGGTATAGGGATGACGAGGTTCGTTAAAGATGCCTTCTACCGTAGCAGACTCAACACATTTACCTGCATACATAACCATAACGCGGTCACAAATTTGAGCGATAACGCGTAAGTTGTGAGAAATAAAGATAATACCAATTCCAGCCTCTACGGCTAATGTTTGCATAAGGCGCAAAATTTGTGCCTCTGTAGTAATATCAAGTGCTGTAGTAGGCTCATCACAAATCAAAATCTTTGGACGACCTGCTACAGCCATGGCGATACATACGCGTTGGCGCATACCGCCACTCAACTCGTGAGGATATTGAGACAAACGTCTTTCCGGTGTAGAAAGTCCCATTTTCTTCAATAAGTCGATGGCAATAGCTCTTTCATCGTAATCTTCACCGTAAGCATTAGTACGATGGATAACCTCATACATTTGCTCCCCAATCGTCATGATTGGATTTAAAGAGGTCATCGGATCCTGGAATACCATGGCAACTGTAGTACCACGAAGTTCATTCCAATCTTCTTCAGTAAAGTCTATACAATCATGACCATCAATCATGAATTTGTCCGCTTTAATTTTAGTCTTACCATAAGGCAACAAACCCATTAAGGAATTCACCAAAACAGATTTACCACAACCAGATTCACCTACAATTCCTAAAATCTCACCAGGTTGTAAGGAAATATCTTGATTGCGAATTACTCGTAATGGACCTTGAAAGGTTTCGATGGTAATGGATGCATTGCGCACATCAACAATTGCGTTATTCATTATCTATCTCCTTCCTTAGGGTCTAATACATTGCGTAAGCCGTCGCCAAAGAATGCGAAACCAAGCATGGTAACGCTAATGGCAACAGCAGGGAAAATCAATTGGAATGGATAAGAGCGCATGCTACTAATCCCTTCAGAAGCTAGTACACCCCAGCTTGCCATCGGTGCATTTACACCTAGACCGATAAAGCTAAGGAATGCTTCTGTAAAAATAGCCTCTGGAATGGCCAATGTTAAAGTAATAATAATTGGCCCCACACAGTTCGGTAAAATATGGCGCAATAAAATGCGATGCTTTGGAATACCCATGGCCTCTGCAGCGATGATGTATTCTTCGTTTTTAACTTTCAAAATTTGGCTACGTACGATACGGGCCATGTTGAGCCAGTACGCGATGCCTAATGCTACGAAAATAGATGTAAGGCCTGGACCTAGTACAACCATTAGCAAAATTACGTATAACAAGAGTGGAATACCGTACAAAACGTCTACGATGCCCATCATGATACGGTCAACCTTGCCACCCATGTAACCTGCAATACCACCATAAGCAACGCCGATTACGAGGTTGATGAAAGCCGCGACAAAACCAATAGTTAAGGAAATGCGAGCACCATACATAACGCGCGTATAAATATCGCGGCCTAATGTATCAGTACCAAACCAATGACTAAAGCTTGGACTTTGGTTCGCATCGATCAAGGATTGATCCGCATAGGTATAAGGTGAAGTTAGGGGGCCTAAAATAGCCAACACAATCATCACAAAAATGATGCTTGCCCCGACTACAGCCAAGCGATTTACCTTGAATCGCTCCCATTTACTAGGGCGTTTAATAAAACTAGTCAGTTCTTCTTGAGGGGCCCGTTCAATAGGTAAAAAATCTTCCTTATTCATCTGTCCCCTCCTCTGTTGTCACACGTGGATCGATTAATGGATAAATCATGTCCACTAAAATATTAAGAAATACGACTAACGCACTATAGAAAATCGTAATGCCCAAAATAACAGTATAATCACGGTTATAAATAGATGTTACAAAATATTGGCCTAGGCCTGGAATGGCAAAAATAGTTTCTACGATAAAGCTACCGGTTAAGAGGCTCGCTGCCAATGGGCCTAAGTACGTAATAACTGGTAAAATCGCATTGCCTAGCGCATGGCGAGTCAAAATAGTCCAAGAATCTAACCCTTTTGCCCGAGCTGTACGAATATACTCTTGTTGATATACATCAAGCAAGCCACTACGTGTCAAACGAGCAATAAAGGCCATCGGTTGTGCCGCCAATGTTAAAACGGGCAACACCATATAAGATGGACCGCGCCATAAAGCTACGGGGAACCATCCAAGCTCAAAGCCCACTACATATACAAGAACAGCACCGATAATGAATGTAGGCACTGAAATACCCAGTGTAGATAATACAGTTACAGCATAGTCAACAATACTATTTGGTCGCATGGCACTGATAGCCCCAGCAGTAATACCGCCCACTACTGCTACCATTAACGATAACAAGCCTAGCTGAGCAGAGATGGGGAATGCATCACTAATAATATCATTCACACTACGACCTTCATACTTAAATGATGGCCCCAAATCGCCGGTAATAACACCACCTAAATAATCTCCATACTGCTTCCATACAGGATCATCAAGATGATACTTTGCTTCGATACTTGCTTTCACCTGAGGTGGCAATTTCTTTTCAGTTGTAAAAGGTCCCCCCGGAATTGCATGCATTAATGCAAATGTTACGGTAATGATGACCCATAAGATTATGATTGCGCCACCTAGGCGTCGAAATACATACCTTGTCATTTCACTATCCTCCATTAAAAGTCTATCCGTTTTATTATACTACAATATGAAGTTAATTTCATGAATAACATCATTACATTTACAGAAAGCCGTACATAACGTACAATAAAATATATAATTAATTGGAGGTGTCTATGACAGCAGTACCTAGAGTATTAACAATTCAAGATATGAGCTCAATCGGGCGTTGTGCCCTAACCGTTATGATTCCCATCATCAGTGCTATGCGCTGCCAAGCGGTACCTTTGGCTACAGCCGTTTTGAGCAATCACTTGGAGTATCCACATTATGAGTTTGTAGATTTATCGGCTCATATGAGAGATTTCATGGACTGCTGGGATAAGAACGAAATCGACTTCCACGCTATTGTAAGTGGTTTCTTGGCATCCCCTGAACAAATCCACCTTGTAGAGGAAGCAATAGACCGCTTTGGCAACAATGGACAAATGGTCATCGTCGACCCAGCCATGGCTGACGACGGTCGCCTTTACTCTATCTACACACCTGATATGGTAGTGGCTATGCGCCAACTCGTATCCAAAGCTCATATTGTGAAACCCAACTATACAGAGGCTTGCTTCTTATTAGATATTCCATTTTCTACAGATCCTATTAGTGATGATGAATTACGTGACCGTTGTAAACAATTACATCACATGGGGCCTGATATGGTTATTATGACAAGTGTTCCATCGGAAACACATGCGGTCATCGCCGTCTATGATGGTCCTACAGACTTTTTAAAAACTTACTCTATACCTCTCGTCCCTGTGAAAGCAACAGGAACCGGAGATATTTTCACTGCTGTATTATCAGGTGCAGTAATGAGGGGATATTCACCTTATGATGCGGCAGAACTGGCAATGAATTTTACTACTAAAGCCATTCAGGCTACGGTAGATACTGTAAAATCAATGAAACATGGTGTAGCATTTGAGTTAGTCTTGCCAGAATTAACTCAACTATAAGCTATATATAAAGGGGAACTTATGGATTTACTCTATGTTGTATTACGAACACTGCTCATATGTGCCATCGGTTTGCTCATCGCATTCCAAGGGCGCCGCATGGGCTTATCGATTTTTAACCTGACGGGACGGTTAAATCGACTACAATTTATCATATGCTTTATTGCTTTGATGATCTTATTCCACATCGTTCACTATATCGATGATTTATTCTTGGACTTTGTTGTCTCTTTACCAGCATACTGGTTTACAAGAGTTATTATTTGGATTTTACTAGCTGCCCTATTCCCATTATCTTGCATTTTATTTGGTCGTCGTATTCACGATATCGGTTTTAATGCATGGGCAGGGATTCTCTGGTCGGTCATTATGATCTTCATTAACACCTACTCTGCTGTATCTCCATTCAACTACATGCTTGAGCTCTTCATATGGCTCATTGGTTTCTTATTCTGGGTATTACCGGGCCAACCAGAACCGAATCAATATGGTAATCCACCATTTATGCCTGTCAATCGACCAACCTATGAATCGATGCAACAGCCTAAAACGGAAATAGAACGGGAAATTAGAAAAACAGTCCGTAAACGTCGTAAAAAGCGATAAGAAAATTTGATCATGAAATCGAAAAAACGTATCTCAAAAGAGATACGTTTTTTCTTTCTTATTTTGTTAAGATCATTTAGTTCATAATCAACATTAACTCAATTAATGTACAACCAATATAGGCGATGATAAACTTAACCTTTTGTTTACGGGCTCTATCATCATCGGCAATCTTAAGTCGATTAGCGAGGAATCGCTTGTCCCGAATTTGTAACAACAAATGTTTAATTCGCTCTTGGCTTTCATTAGCAGTACACTCATCACAATCAGAGGTCAGCGTTGCCTGCTGCATGAAGATGCGACGATGGAGCTTGCGCATTTGAATCTTAATATTATTATGTACAAACGCACTTTGCCACTGTTTACGAGAATCAAAGTACATGTACAAATACCGCGGAATATTCATAACTAGGAAGGAAATGATAAAAATCCCTAGGGAAATTAAGAAGTACGTGGAGAATGAGAACTCCAACGTTTCCGTCGGCAAGTAATGGTGTAAGATAATAAAGGTAATCCATACACCGATTGGCAATAAGAGAACCGCCGCAATATCGATAGAACGTAACCAACTAGTGCGAGTCGGCACATCTGGTACCGTAAAGGTATCTACTGGATCATGGAATGCATAGTAATCAAGTTGTAATACAGATTGGCTAGTACGAGGGTTCCCCAAAAGAACCGGTCCATTACTACCAATATGGCGTTCCGGTAATGGTATAAATTTCTTAACTTGTGTATTCGGTAATAGGTCAAATTGGATAATGCCTTTTTTCTCAAAGCGTACAGTAGAACCCTTTTCACCTAATGCGATAGGATTAAAGAATACGCCAAATAAGCTGAGGCACCAATTGCCTACTAAATGTAAGAGGGAGTTTAAAATAAACCCACCTGTATCTATATTATTTGTATCGAGACGAATCGCAAAGGATGATGAGTAATCATCAAACCATAGATCCTCTAAGGTGAATTCCACATTAATCACATTCCCCCATTTGGTAATAATGGATAGGAATATTTGGTTATTTGGTTCAAACTCAAATGTTACAGCGTAAAAGAACCAATGGTTACGAAGAGCGGCACGCAACATGCGATTGACGGTGTCTTCTTCTATATATAGCAAGCGATGGTCAAATAAATCTTCTTCTAAAGGAGCCTTTTCTACAATAGGTTCCTTATTTATCGCCGCTTCACGATCAGATAATGCTTCATCCACCAAAGCTCTTAATTTGGTGAAAATTTTAGTCATAACCCCTCCAAGGGTAAGAAAAATAGCTTTCGACATAAAAATTATACCATATATTGCATGATTTATCGATAAAAGACTCTCACATATACTATTAAATATCGGCATACATAAAGCCCCTTTTGCATAGCAAAAGGGGCTTTATTACTGTAGTTTAATATACTCCCTATCATAATTTAATAATTATAATAGATGCTTTTAATGATATTAATTTTTATTGAATACTTGCCATAGATAGATAGCAATATTCGTAGAAGCGTCCACGCATTGCAATGAGTTCTTCATAGGTGCCATCTTCTACAATTTCACCTTTATCCATAAATAATATGCGATCCATTTGCTCTAAACCTTCTAATTGATGCGTAATATATAAGCAGGTTCTTCCTTCTACATAGTGCATCAAATCGCGATGCAAAGCTTTTCGAGTTACTTGATCTAAGCCTTCTAGTGGTTCATCTAATAAAACAATTTGAGGGTTCCGCAAAAATAATCGTGCTAACGCCACACGTTGACGTTCACCACCACTTAAGCCATGACCACCACTACCAACAATCGTATGTATACCATTGGATAGCTTATCTACGACAGTTCGCAATGATGCACGATTGATAGCTTCTTCTAACTCTTCAGCTGTTGCTTCAGGTCTAGCAAGGCGAATGTTATCGCCAAAGGATGCATGGAAAATATAAGTATCTTGCGTAATAGTCCCTAATGCATTACGCCAAGTATCAATAGAAATATCCTTTAATTCTACATCCCCCACATGGATGGAGCCGTTATAATCATATAGTCGTTCTAGCATATTAAATAATGTAGTCTTACCGGAACCGCTAGCCCCCACGATGGCAATCGATTGTCCTTGTTTAATATCCAGTCTGAGATTTTCGTAGATGGTATGGCCCTTATCATAGCCAAAGGATACATTTGTAAAAGTAATATCTCCATTTGGGTTAAACGGCCTAGGCTCTAATGGTTCCACAACTGGTAATGGCTCATTTGCAAGTGCTATAAGACGGCTGGTAGCTACTTTACTTTCAGCACCGTGATGAACAGCTGCAATCATCGGTTGTAACGCTTCAAACCAAGCCTGCGTCCCAATAGCAGCCACCGCCACCATTACACTAGCCCACGCCCCTGTTAATGCATTAGCAGCCATAATTGCTACGACTACAACAGTCAACTGAACGCCACCAAGGAATAATGTATTTCCTAAGTTCATACCCCGATCAATAGTTCCTTTATGACTATCAACATGTCTCATCATATGTTGAATTCGTTCATATACAAGACTTTCATTGCCATAGCTAATAACATCTTCAAGGCTATCCATAGTATCGCTTAACAGTGCTTTATAGTCCCCTTGTTGAGGTCCAATAGCACGTAGAGATTGCCTATTATGGGCGTAAACAACTAATGGCAATACTAATCCTAAAACAACAGCAGCCAATATAATTGGCATTACCAAGCTATCATCAATCGTAGATGCACCATAAGCAACTAATGCAGTTAAAGCAACGGCTGCTACAGGTGGAATCAGGGTTCGCAAGTAAAAGAATTGTAATACCTCTATATCCCCCATAATGCGACCGAGCATATCACCGGCACCAAAGCGTTTTAGAATAGCTGGTGCTAATGGCTCTAAATGTGCATAGAACCACAGACGCAAACCATAGAGGCCTTGGAATGCCATACGATGCGATGTGTAGCGCTCAAAGTAGCGACACACTGCACGACTAACACCAAAAAATCGAACCCCAACGATGGCAAGACTTAAATAAGTAAGACCTGGTTGTAACGCGGCCGATGCTAATAACCAAGATGAAACCGTTAGCAAACCAACATTCATAAAGACCGTTAGGAATGTAAATAGTAACGCCAACACTAAGGACCACTTAGCTGGACTTAGAACAGAGAATAATAACTTCCAACCTTGTAACCCCATGGTAGAGCTATTCACAGCCTGTTTATCATACGTAGAAGATTTTGTTACCGCATCAGAAATACTTTCTGGTATCTGAGCAGCATTAACACTCTCCTGTTTCTTAGTATCATTAATACGCTCCTGTTTCTGAGCCTCATCAGTAACATCTATAGGTTTCACAGTCGAAAGTTTACCAGCTTTCAACTCTTCTTCTATAGCAAAAGAGAATTGTCCTAATCCAGACGTCACGAGGTCTTTAAAATAACCATCTACAGCAACTAGCTCTTCATAAGAGCCTTGTTGAATAATGACACCTTGTTTTAAAACATATAGTTTAGAAGCCCAGTGCATCGTTTGTAAGCGATGCCCAATAATGATGACAATCTTATCCTGCATCAATCGTTGAATAGCTGTACTGATGATAGATTCCGTTTTTACATCTAAATGGGCCGTAACTTCATCGAGAATCAGCACCTGCCCCTTTCGCAAGAAAGCACGTGCCAAGGCAACCCGTTGACGCTCACCACCACTAAGACCTAAGCCACCTTCGCCGATAACCGCATCAAGGCCTTCAGCATGACGATTAATAACATCTAGGAGATGTACCTCTTTACAAGCAGCAAGAATCTCTTCATCCTTTACATCCATGCCAAAGGATAATACTTCACGCAAGGTGCCTTTCATAATATGTGGATGTTGAGATACATAGGTAATTTGTTGACGCCACCAATCAATATCAAGATCACATACATCATGACCATCTACTGTCACTGTACCACGTGGCGCTTGCAAGAACCCACCTACAATATGTGCAATAGTAGACTTGCCGGCCCCACTTTCACCAACGAGCATAATAGGTGCATTACGTCTAGCCTCAAGCGTTATATTCCGAACTCCATTATCACTATTCTTATAGGTAAAAGTTAAATCTTTAATTTCAATCTGTTCTACAGAACCATCTAATTTTATGGCCCCACCAACAGGTAAGGATGGTTCACGATTCATAAAGTCTTCGTATTTTAGAATTGAAGTTTTACCCGCCATACCCGTGTGGAAAGCAGCGCCCAACTGTCTAAAAGGTGTATAAAACTCCGGTGCTAAGAGCAAAATAAAGAACGCCGGGAAGAAGCCTATTTCACCATCTAGCAAGGTTAAGCCTAAATATACTGCAATCAAGGCCGTACTAATGGTGCTTACTAATTCCAACACTAATGCCGATAAGAACGCTACGCGCAATACTTTTAACGTAGAATCCTTAAACTCCTCAGATAAGCGACCAATAACTTTAATTTGATCCTTTGCACGACCAAATAGTTTTAATGTCGTGATCCCTTGTAACACATCGAGAAAATGGCCCGATAAAAAGCTCATCCGTTCCCATTGTTCTTTATTCAATCGATCAGCTTGCTTGCCGATTAAAATCATAAAGAATGGAATCAATGGCACCGTAACAATTAAGATAATCCCGATAATCGGTAGTGCATCTACGATAGCAATCCCCATAATAAGAGGAATCATAATGGCGTATAAGATTTGAGGAATATAGCGAGCTACATATGCATCGACTTGTTCCAAACCATCTGTAAGCAAATGAATGACATCACCGTGACGCTCCTTATGTTGTACACCAAGCTTAAACATATGCTCTAAGGCATGCTCTCTAAAAGATGCTTTCACAGCACTACCCAAACGATTTGCTACAGCCTCTTGTATATAATGAGCCAACAATCGCACAATAATGGCAATACCCAAATAGATGATGGTATTTATCTCATCCGCTAAGGTATGCTCTAAAAATATAAAATTATTAATTAAGGTTCCAAAGAACCAGGCTTGCCCAACAATAGACAGACTCTCTACTAAGCAGGTTAAACCTAATAGTATTAGCTGTCCTTTATGTTCTAGCAACGCTTTGAAAGCGGTACGCTGTATCATATTATCCCCTATGGTAAATCTAATAAAATATATAAAATCAAATAAATTTAAACACCACTACCCAACCTTACTTTACGTAAGCTTAGACAAAAATACACTGAGTTAGCCAAATTGAATTTGTATGAATCCAAGTGAATCTAAATTTATCAATATTATATTCATCTTACCACAAAAAAGAGGCGTGCCGCTACGGCACGCCTCACATTGAGACCTAATTTTTACAACTCACCAGAGTCATAAAGCTATTCTATTAATAGTGTAAGTCTTTTTCTGTTACACGATGACGGAATGTCCAGTATACCCAGATTTGGTAAGCCAATATGATTGGCACAAATATAAAGGCTACACAAGTCATCAATGTCAATGTGTAAGTAGAGTTACTTGCATTTGTAATCGTTAAGCTCCACTCAGGATTCAAGGAAGAAACCATGATGCGAGGGAACAAACCAGCAAAGTAAGCAGCCGTTACAGAGATAACGGATAAGGAGCTAAATACAAAGCCCCATTTTGTATTACGAGTACGTGCTGCACCCCAAGAAATGAGGAAGAACACGATTGCCAACGCGAAGCAAACAATTGCCAATACAGAGTTGAACAAATCTGTAAATACATACGTTGCACCTACCAATGCTAATGCACCGATAGCTGTAGGAACACCTACTACCAAGGAAGCTGCGCGAGCACGTTCAGAAACAGCACCAGCAGTTTTGATAGAAGTGAACAAACCACCGTGGTATGTAAATACCAAGATGAAAGCGATGCCACAAAGCACGGTGTATGGGCTTAACAAATCAAAGAATGTGCCTACATACGTCATGCTTGCATCGATTGGCGTACCTTGGATCAAGTTACCAACAGTAACGCCCCACAATAATGCAGGAATCAAGGATCCAAAGAAGATGCAGTAGTCGAAAGTTTTACGCCATAACAAGTTAGGGCTTTTGGAGCGGAACTCGAATGCTACGCCACGCATGATAAGCGCTGCAAGCATCAAGAATAACGCCAAGTAGAAACCACTGAACAATGTAGCATATACATGAGGGAAGGATGCGAATAATGCACCACCTGCAGTAATCATCCATACCTCGTTACCGTCCCATACAGGACCTAAGGCATTGATCATTTGACGACGTTCAACGTCAGTTTTACCGATGAATGGTAACAAAATACCAGTACCATAGTCAAAACCTTCTAATAAGAAGAAGCCAGCGAATAGTACAGTAATTAAGATAAACCATACCACTTCAAGGTTATTAAAAATTAATTCCATAATCTCGCCTCCTCTTTTTCAACTACATCGTGAGATGGGTTGCCATCTGGACCTTTTTTAATGTGTTCTACAGCAAGGTAGATAGCCGCGATAGCTGCTACGATGTACACAAGTGTAAAGCCGATGATTGTAGTCATAATTTCTGGAGCTGTAACGGATTTAGAAGCACCGTCTGCAGTCAATTGTAAGCCATATACAAGCCATGGTTGACGGCCTGCTTCAGCAACAAACCAACCAGTGGAATGAGCAATGAATGGTAATGGCAACATCCAGAACATAATTTTCAAGAATGTGCGATTTTCAACAAGTTTGTCTTTTGCATTAAGGATAAGACCTACGAATGCAACAAGTAACATAAGGGAACCAGCTGCAACCATGATACGGAATGTCCAGAAGATTGCTGGAACGTCTGGAATATAGTTACCAGGACCGTATTGAGCTTCAGCTTTAGCTTGAAGATCTTTGATACCTTCTACTTTACCAGAAGTGAAGGAGTTTTGAGTCAAGAAGGACAAGCCACCAGGAATTTCAAGAGAGCTTGTGTTCTTTTGAGCCTTAGTATCGATGTTAGCCACTAAAGAGAATGGAGCTGGGTCTTGTGTTTCCCACAAAGCTTCCATAGCAGCCATTTTCATAGGTTGTACTTTTGTAATATATTGGCCTTGGTGATGACCTGCCATTGCACCTAAAGTACCGAATACAAGGGCAATAACCATACCCCATTTAGCAGAACGACGGTAGAAATCTGTCGCATTATTACGTAATAAGTGCCATGCACTGATTGCCATAATGATTACGCCTGCTGTTAATAGACCATTCAACACAATATGGAAGAATTGGCCAGGTACATAGCCATTTTGAACAATTGTCAGGAAGTTTTCCATCTCTGCACGGCCATTACGCAATACAAAGCCTACAGGATGTTGCATGAAGGAGTTCGCTACGAGAATCCAGAACGCAGATAGGTTTGTACCTAATGCTACCAACGTAGCTACGAGGGCGTGAACGCTTTTATTTAAACGGTCCCAACCGAAGATCCAAACACCCATGAAAGTAGATTCCAAGAAAAATGCCATTAATGCTTCAAGGGCCAATGGAGCGCCGAAAATGTCACCCATAAAACGAGAATATTCTGCCCAGTTCATACCAAAATGGAATTCCTGAACGATACCAGTTACCACACCCATGGCAAAGTTAATTAGGAACAATTTGCCCCAGAATTTTGCCATTTTTTTGTACACTTCTTTACCTGTAGACACATATGTCCACTCTAAGATAGCGACAATCACTGTCATGCCTAGTGTGAACGGCACAAACAACCAGTGATAGATAGATGTTAGCGCAAATTGTAATCGAGCTAAATCTACAGCTTCAAACATGTGTTTTCCTCCTTAGAATAAAAAACTTACATCACTTGACGAGCTTTTACAAAAAACCTTGTATCATTGCGCTTGTAAAAATGGTAATGACTCAGTCCCAATAATCTGTTCACGTTGAGCAAGGATTTTAAAGTTAACCCCTTTCAACTGATTAATCAATTGGTGTTGAATCGTTCCCATTGCTTCATTGATAGCACAATGCCCCTTACAAGATTTAGAGCAAGAACCTGCATCATATAAACACCGTTGTAAATACGCATCCCCTTCTACCGCTCTAATTACATCGAGCAATGAAATCTCTTGAGGGTCTCGATTGAGGGCAAACCCACCATCTACACCACGGAAGGATTTCATAATCCCCGCTGCAATGAGACTACGCATAATCTTGAGCAAAAATCGTTCTGGAATCAATTCCCGCTCAGCCAATACAGCACCCGTTATCTTCGTTCCCGATGGTAACAGCGCCATATGTAAGACCATGCGAAATGCATAATCCGTGGCCTGATTTAACTTCATAAGGTCTCCTTTCTCGTGCACTCGGACAAACGTATTACTAAATCTAGTATAATCGAAATAAAACAATACTGCAATGGTATTGTTTTATCTATTGAGAATTAACATATATAGGTTTTAAGCTTATTAACTAGGTGTTATCTGAATATTTTTATATTCTAAATATATTCTTATGAAAGCTATTATCAAAAAAGACTGCCCACGAATGGGCAGTCTAAATATATTATTTTGTGATTTCTCGAACAAGGTGAGCCATTTCAGGAATGATGAGTTTACTCATAGCCAATGTCACAGCACCTACAGAACCAGGGACGGAGAACATCAATGTATTATTGTTCACCCCAGCCTCTGCACGAGAAGCCATCGCTTTTGTACCAATATCTTCTGTGTAGGAAAGATATCTAAATATTTCACCAAAGCCAGGAATATGCTTTTCATACAAGCTATTTACAGCCTCAATTGTCACATCGCGCATAGCAATCCCTGTGCCCCCAGTGGAGATGATCACATCAATAGATTCATCATTACACCATGGAATCATGGCATTTCTAATAGAATCATAATCATCAATAACAATTTTACGTTCTGCCACAATATGATTGGCTTGCTCTAAAAACTCTTGAACCTTATTGCCACCTTTATCAGTTTCTAATGTACGAGTATCAGAAACAGTTAATACTGCAACACGTAATGGTCTAGCTACAACTTCGTAAGACATAATTCCTCCTAAAATAAAGGCAAAATAGATGCCAAGGTTGGCCATCCGTGATCGCGTAATGTATCACGCAATGCCCAAGAATACTTAATAAGCGGTGCGCAATGTAAACGCAACCAGAAAGATAAATATGGTGCATCACCTTGGAATATGGCTAATCGATCTAAGGCATAGAGATTATCCCCAGGCTTAACGGTACCTGGTTGAACGGTGAAAGCCATCTTATAACCAGATTCTTTTGTAACATACTGAACGAGCATATCGTTAAAACCACCTGGATAGGCTAAATAAACAATAGGCTCCCCTAAAATACCTTCCATAGATGTTTTACCACCAAGGATTGCATCCGGTAATTCTGTTGGGTCCATATGCGTTAATATTTTATGGTGGTTCGTATGACCTTGAATGTCAAAGCCAGCTGCCTCCATTTGACGCATTTGTTCCGTACTAACAAAACCAGGTGTATTAGCCGCATCGCTAATCATAAACAAGGTAGCCTTCATATTGTATTCCTTTAATATAGGTAAGGCATGTTTATAATTATCTACATACCCATCATCAAAGGTGATTACAATTGGCTTATCCGGTAATTCTGTACCATTTTGCAAATAGTCATATAGCTGATCCAAGGTAATCGTGTTGTACCCATGATTATGAAGATATTCCATCTGCTCCTTAAACTGATCTACATGCAGTGTTAAGGCAGAATGCTTTTCATCATTTATCTGGTGATAATTTAATACCGGTACACCATATAATTTATAATCAGCAGATAATCCCCACATAACCCCAATGGAGACTGCTAATATTGCAATACATACAATAATGACATATAACAACTTTTTAATACAGCACTTGCCATATTTATACATATAAAACAATCACTCCCATCTAATTACATACACAATGAGAATACCATAAATATATGGGTATTATCAACAAAATCCCTCACAAGATTATCATAGAAATCTATGAAATATCTTATGAGGGATTTGTAAGTTTATGGGCAGATTAACTGTATTGAATCTTAATCTTAAGCTTAAGCATAATTAATTATGCTTAATATCTAGAATTGAATGCAATAATTTTTGTGCATATTCACTTTTTGCTTCACTAATTTGTGCGACAGGCAAGATTTCCTCTACTACACCTTTATACAGGAATAGTACGCGATCACAAAGATATGTAACAGATGGCAAATCATGAGTGATAAAGACATAGGTAAAGCCATACATAGCTTTAATTTCCTTTAATAAGTCCATGATTTGCACCTGTGTATGTGCATCGAGAGAGCTAATAGCCTCATCGAAGAGAATAATCTGCGGTTTTACTGCAATAGCTCTAGCAATACAAACACGTTGTAGCTGACCGCCAGACAATTGGTGTGGATAACGATATAAGAAGTCTTCGTTAAGACCAACTAGTTCTAATAGTTTAATACATTCTGCATTAACATCAATAGTTTCCCCTGTACGACGTTTCAATACAATAAAAGATTCATTGATAATATCCCGTACTGTAAAGCGTGTATTAACAGAGGTCGTATAATCTTGGAATACTACAGCTAATGTACCGGGCGCTAAAGATTCTTTACTATTGTATAAATCTAAACCATCGATTTCCATAGAGCCTTTAAATGGTTTTAACAAGGAGCACATGACACGGCCTAACGTACTTTTACCACTGCCGGACTCACCAAGGATTCCGAGGCACTCCCCTTTTTCTACGGTAAAGCTCACATCGTGAAGGATTTGTTGATACTCTTTTCTAAAGATAAAATTGCCTTGCTCTTTTGGGAAATGCACGCATACATTATTTGCTTTTATCATCGTGCACCTCCTTCAGCTAATACAGATTTATAATGATCTGCAACGGCCAATTTCTTTTCAATCAATAATTTTGTATATGGATCTTTAGGGTTCTTCAAGATTTCACTGAAAGGACCTCGATCTACAAGCTTCCCTTTGTTAAGTACAATAATCTCATCCGCAATGTGGGAGATAACACTTACATCATGAGTAATAAAGAGCATCCCTACGTTGCTTTCAGCCTTAATACGTTGGAACTCTTTAATAATTTCATATTGCGTAATGCTATCGATCGCCGTTGTTGGCTCATCACAAATGAGTAAGCGAGGATTCATACTCATAGCGATACCAATCATAACGCGCTGTAACATGCCACCAGATAATTGATGAGGGAATTTTTGTAATACCCCTTCTGGATCATGAATACGCATCTTCTCTAAAATCTTGATAGCCTCTGCTTTGTATTGATCACGAGGATAAATGCCATGAGCATCAAAGGTTTCATAGATTTGATTCCCAATCTTATACAAAGGATCAAAGCAGGTCATAGGGTTTTGGAGAATCATGCCAATAGCAGAACCTCTCAATGTGCGAAGTTCCCCATCCCCCATCTGCAATAAATCGTTGCCTTCAAAGGTAGCACTACCAGAAATTTTAAAGTCTCGATTTAAAAGCCCTAAGATAGCCTTTGTCGTCATACTTTTACCAGAACCAGACTCACCTAAAATCCCTAGGCATTTACCTGCCTTCACAGAGAAGGATACATCCTCTAAAATTTGTTTACTCACCTTCGGTTGTTCAAAGGTAATATGAAGGTTCTTAACATCTAAGATTATATGACTCACGATTGAACCTCCTTCGGATCTAACGCATCACGAATCGCATCGCCTAATAGATTGAAGGCAGATACGAGAACTACGATGGACACACCTGGCGCAATCATTTGCATAGGATTTACAGTCAATACATTTTTCGCCTCATTCAACATAGCCCCCCACTCAGGTAATGGCGCTTGAATACCAAGACCTAGGAAGGATAATGTAGAAATGTTGATAATCGTCCAACCTACATCAAGACTAGCAAGCACTGCCATTTCAGAAGCAATGCTAGGCAACAAGTGACGACCTAAAATGTAAGACTCTTTGCTACCGATACAGCGGGAATACAAAATAAAGTTACGATCGCGATACTTCATTACATTAGTACGAATCATACGCGCATACCATGCCCATTTAATAATAACGTTGGCAATAATAATATTTTGTACATCTACACCAAGCAAAGCAATAACAGCAAAGATCATGATTTGGCTTGGGAAGGATAACATCATATCTACGACGCGCATGATAACTTCGTCTACGATACCTCTAAAGTAACCGGATAGAAGGCCCATAATAGCACCCAGGCTAATTGTGGCTAACATAGTTAATAGAGATAAGAACAAAGTTGGACGAATGCCGTAAATCAAACGAGATAAAATATCGCGCCCTAAGTGATCAGTGCCTAACGGATGATCCAAGGAATACGGGGCAAACTTAATTAAAATATCATTCGCATAAGGGTCATGAGGAGCAATCCAAGGTGCGAATATGCCGATTAAAGCAATAATCCCCACAAAGGACAGTAGACCTACGACCATTTTGCTGCGCATTAATAAGGCAATCATAGGTTACTCCTCTCTCAAACGTGGATCCACAATATGTTGGATAATATCAAATAGTAAATTAAATACAACAAACAAGAAACCAATAAATAATACATAGGTTTGAATAATTGGATAGTCGCGGTTAAAGATAGAGCTAATACATAGCTGTCCTAACCCTGGCCAAGCAAATACGTTTTCTACAACGATAGTACCTGCAATCAATTGAGGAATACTCATACCGATAGCAACGATACAGGTATGTAAGGAATTCTTCAAAATATGTTTTGTTAAAATGATATGACGCTTCACACCACGCACAGTTGCGTAAGTAACGAAATCCTCCTTCATCGTTTCTAGCATGTTATTGCGAATCAAACGAATATAGGTAGAAATATAGGTGAGGCTAACTGTGAAAGCCGGTAAAATTAAGTGCTTCCACGTTGCACTACCACTGGTAGGTAATAAATCTAGCTTGATACTTACCACCCAAATCAAAAGCAAACCAATCCAGTATGCCGGCATGGATGTAGTAATAAATACAAAGCCACGCATAATACGGTCAAACCAACCATCCTTGTATACGGCACAGAAGAAACCAATTGGTAAACTTAAGCCAATAACAAAAATGAGAGATGTTAAGGACAATACCAATGTGGCAGGTAAAGAACGCTCAAATTCGCTCAATACAGTGCGTGTGGGGTTAACGTAACTAACACCAAAGTCTAGTTGCAAGCAGCTTACAAGCCAATGCCAATAACGAACTAAAAACGGTTCATCCAAACCAAGCTCAGATCGAACTTGAGCTACAATCTCTGGTGTAATAACAGGGGTTTGACGAACTCGTAAAGCTACCTCTGCTGGATCAGAAGGTATCAAATTGATAAATACAAAGCATACAAAGGAAATTGCTAACATCAAAGGAATAGCAGTCAATGTACGCCGTACAATATAGCCAATCATATAAACTCCTTTACATGTGAATTAGGCTATTGTAGAAAACTACAATAGCCTAATATAAGCTCTAACTGTATCTATATAAGGAAACTAAAGATATTACTATCAAAAGAACTTCCTCAACAATTCTACGGGTAAGATTATTTACTTAAAGACATATCTTTGAATGGCACTTCATATTGTGTTGGCATGAAGTGTACACCTTGAACACGGCTATTATAGATAGCTTTATTAGTTTCATAGGTCAATGGAATGTAAACAGCATCTTCATGGAGACGAGTTAATACGAATTTATACAAGTCTTTACGTTTTGTTTCATCCGTAGACGTTAAGATTTCTGTAATAGCTGCATCGATTTCAGCTTTATCAGATAAGCCTTGTTGAGCTGCAAAGTCACCATATAC